>JALWDV010000802.1 GCA_027036755.1 Anaerolineae bacterium | reverse complement strand
TGGTCGACGCCTGGCAAAGCACGTCAAACGTAAAGCGTCAAACGTAAAAACGTGGCGAAACAGGCTCTTTTTGACGTTTGACGTATGACGTTTGACGGAGAAATTGTAAAGATGGCTTTGAATGAGAATGAACCATGTCTAAATTTGAAATTGCTGAATGACGTAATGTGACATTGTTAAGGTAGGACGCCCCGACAGATGCTGCCAACGCCGTTTTCAAGTCGATGTGATAGAATGAAACCCAACCTGATCAAACTCAAACCGTAAGGAAGCAGCCCATGTCAAAACAAATCAACTGGTATCAAAAATCTGTCGAGGAGGTCGCCCGGGCCCTGGACGTGGACCCCGACGTCGGTCTCAGCAGCGACGAGGCCCAAAAACGTCTGAAACAATATGGCCCCAATGAGATGGCCGAAGCGCCCGAGACGCCCGGATGGAAGAAATTCCTGGCCCAATACAAAGACTTCATGCAGATCATCCTGCTCATCGCCGGCCTGGCCAGCATCATTCTGGTGCGAGACATCGGCACGGGCCTGTTGCTGATCCTGCTGACGGTGTTCAACGCAATAATGGGGATGCACCAGGAAGCCAAGGCCGAGGCCAGCCTGGCCTCCCTGCAGAAGATGATGAAGCTGACCACCAAAGTGCGACGCAATGGCGAAACGGTGGAAATCGACGCCAGGGAAGTCGCGCCCGGCGACATTCTCATGTTCGAGGCCGGGGATGTGGTGGCCGCGGACGGGCGTTTGACTGTGGCCGCCAGCCTGGAGATCGAAGAATCTGCACTGACGGGCGAGAGCACGCCCGTGCCCAAGCTCGTCGATCCCATTCCCAAGGATGACCTGCCTCTGGGCGACCGGGTGAACATGGCTTACATGAATTCAGCGGTCACCCGCGGCCGCGGCGAGCTCATCGTTACGGCCACGGGCATGGAGACCGAGGTCGGGCACATCGCGGAGATGCTGAACAACACCAGGATCGAGAAGACGCCCCTGCAAAAGCAGCTTGACGAACTCACTGTCATTATTGCCGCGCTTGCAGGCGGCGCCCTGGCGCTGGTGGTGCTGCTGGGCCTGCTTTCGGGCCAGGAGATTTCTGATCTGTTCATCGTGGGCGTGGCCCTGGCTGTGGCCGCCATCCCCACGGGCCTGCCCGCAGTGGTCACCACCCTGCTCTCTTACGGCACCACGGCCCTGGCCAAACAACAGGCCATTGTCAAACGCCTGCCCTCGGTGGAGACTCTGGGCTCCACATCGGCCATCTGCTCCGATAAAACCGGCACCCTGACCCTGAACAAGATGACGGCCCGCGAGCTCATCATCCCGGACGGGCGTTTCAGCATCACCGGCGAGGGCTACGACACCGAGGGCAAGATCAAAAGCGTCGCGGGCATGAACAAGGACATCGAACCCGCGCTGATGGCCATGGCCCTCTGCACCGATGCGGTGCTGGATGATGGCGAACTGGTGGGAGATCCCACCGAGGGCGCGCTGATTGTGCTGGCCGAAAAGGGCGGCATCGACGTCTCACTCACCCGCCAGACCTATCCCCGAGTGGCGGAACTGCCTTTCGATTCCGAATACAAGATGATGGCCACCTTCCACCGCATCAAGAATCGGGCGGGGAAAGAGGTCATTCGGGCCTACGTCAAGGGCGCGCCCGATGTGGTCATCGCCAGATCCGATTTCTACGAAGCGCCCGACGGCCAGATCGTAGCCCTGCCCGAGGAATCTCACGCCCGCATCATGGCCGCCAACGACGAGATGGCCCGCAAGGGATTGCGCGTCCTCGTCCTGGCCCAACGCGATTTCGATCCCGACAGCTTCGATCCTCGCGCCGACCTGCTGGGCCTGATGGAAGACCTGACGCTGCTGGGCCTGGTGGGCATGGTGGATCCGCCTCGCTCCGAGGCCAAAAAGGCCATCGCCGAGAGCAAGAGCGCGGGCATCCAGGTGCGGATGATCACCGGCGACCATGTGGTTACAGCCGGGGCCATCGCCAAAGAGCTGGGCATGGAGGGCCGGGCCATCACCGGGGCCCAATTCGCCAGCATGTCCGATGAGCAGCTCAAGCAGGAGCTGGATGACATCGCGGTCATCGCCCGGGTTGCGCCCGAAGACAAGGTGCGGCTGGTGCGCCTGCTGCAAGAGAAGGGCAACGTGGTGGCCATGACCGGCGACGGCGTCAACGATGCGCCCGCCCTGAAGAAGGCGGATATCGGCGTGGCCATGGGCATCACCGGCACCGAAGTCTCCAAGGGCGCGGCCGACATGATCCTCACCGACGACAACTTCGCCACCATCGTCAAAGCCGTGGCTTTTGGCCGCAGCCTTTATGACAACCTGCTCAAATTCATCCGCTTCCAGATGGCGACGCTGGTGGGCTTCATCCTCAGCTTCCTGGCTGCGGGTTTCTTCGGCATTGCCGGGGGCGTGCCCTTCAATCCCCTGCAAATTCTGTGGATCAACTGGGTGGTGGATGGCCCTATCGGCGTGGCGCTGGGCTTTGGCAAACCAACCACGGGTCTGATGAAACTGCCGCCGCGCAAGGTCAATGACCCCATCATCACGCGAAGCGTGGCCCTGCGATTGCTCTATCAGGGCGTGGTGATGACGGTGGGGGTTCTGGCCCTGCGGCAGTGGGCCGAGGGCGCTTATGGCGACGCCTCCGTGGCCGCCACCATGTCGCTGGCCGCGTTCTCCTTCTATCACATCATCAACGGCCTGGAGAACAACCACCGCAGCCGCACGGTCTTCACCATGGAAACCTTCAGCGACAGACGGCAGTTGATGCTGTTCGGCCTCGTGCTGCTGATGGTCATTCTGGGCGCCGAAATGCAGGTTTTTCAGCGCCTGCTAGACACCGCCCATCTGACCTTCGACCAGTGGATGATCGCCTTGCTGGTCGCCCTGCCCCTGCTGTTCTTCGAAGAAATCCTCAAGTTCTTCCTGCGGCGGCGGCGGGAAAGGATAGTTCCGTAAATAGGCCCTCCTACGTCATATCGAGAGAGCGAAGCGACCGGAAGGTGCGTCACACTTTGAACTGACCCCGCAGGGGCGTTGTTTCTAGCCGGGGGACGTCATCCCCCGGCGCTGGTTACGTTCGCAGTTGCTGGCGTAACCGGTTCGCCATCAAGAGGCCTCGGAAGACAGGCCAAATCTCCGAGGCCCTATGCCGCCCCCTCCTCCTTCTTCCACAACAACCACAACACGCCGCCGGGCAGGCTGCAAAATAGCTGCACCGCCTGCACGAACAGGCTCAGGGCCAGGGCCAACTCGCCCGGCACGCCCACCAGGCCATAGAAGAAAGGATACGCGGCCTGGCTCAGGCCCAGCCCCCCGATGGAAATGGGGATGATCAACACCAACGCGATGAGGGGCGTAAAAAGAAAAATATCCACCAGCGGAATGCCCCCGCCCAGGGCCAGGGAGAGGACGTAATTCACCATCGAGGTGGTGGCGATGCCCGTCAGGCCGATGAGAAAAGCCAGGGCCAGGGTCTTGTATTGAAAACGATAGCGCTCGAATGCCGCGGCCAGCAAATCCCAGATAGGCGCTATCTTCGCCAGAAAACCTCGATGCAACAGGCGGCTGATGGCCCGGCTGATGCGACGACTGATGAGGAAAGCGCCCATCATCAGCAACACTGCCAGGGCCGCCACGGCCACCGCAGCCAGCGGCCAGAGTTCGGAGCGCCCGGTGAAGAACACCGCGGCCAGGGCTGCCACCGCGGCCACGCTCATGTAGGCCGAAAGCCCGATGAGACGATCCAGCACCACCGACGCGGCCGCGCCTGCATTCTCCTCGGTGTATTTGGCCAGACCATAACCGCGCATCACATCGCCGCCGATATTGGCGGGCAGGATGTTGTTGAAGAAAAATCCCACGAAAGTGAAATTGGCCATGGCGGAAAAGGGAACCTGGATATCTTGCGCCCGCAGCAACGTCCACCATTTGAACGCATTGATGAGCATGGCCGTCCAGAAAAGCAGAACAGCAACCAGCACCCACCACAGATTGGCGGAGGCCAGCATCTCCCAAACCTGGGCGAGCTTATCCTGAAACCGCCACAGCACGAACAGGATCAGCGCCACGCTGACGCCCCCGCGCAACAGCGCGCCCTTCAGATTGCCGCCCACGTCCCGCGTCCAACAGAAAAACGTCCGACGCCCAACGCCCTCGCCGCGGCGAGATGTTGAGCATTGCATGTCGAAAACCGATTACAAAACATGGCTGTACTGAAAAAACCTTCACCACGGAGGCACAGAGCGCACGGAGGAAGAAAAAGGCGGATTTGGAGAGGAATTTCTCTGTGAACTACCACTATTTTCTCCGTGTCCTCCGTGTCTCCGTGGTGAAATGACCTTTTTGCAGTGGAGTCAAACATCATCCTTCCTGCGTCGTATGGCTGGCCACCGTCACCGACGCCAACGGATCCACCAGACTGGCGTCTTTGACCATCTCGCCCGCTCTTTCCTTCTCCGAAGCCACATCCGTCTTCTGGCTCCAGGCCATATCCCACACCACGTGCTTCTCCTTCTTGATGGCATAGTCGTACCAGCCCAGAAAACGGGCCCAACCCTCGAGAAAAGCCAGCATTCCCAGCACATAGATGAGCTGCACCACGCCCCAAATGGCCCGGGCCACCTGCTTGGTCGCGATCCACGCCACCTTGCGCTTGCGCAGGCTGCTCACCTTGTAGCCATACTTGTGTTTGAGATAAAGATGTCCGGCGTGATTGCGGCGGCGCTGGCGCACGAAATCACCGATGGTCGTGGGCCCGGTGTTGTACACCACCGCATCCGGCGCATACTTCACCTCCATGCCTCGCTGAACCATGAACGCCTCGACAAACGCCTCATCCATGGCCACATCGGGCGGAATTTGATCGAACACCTTGCGGAAAGCGATCATCTCACCCAGCCTGGGGATATCGAGACTCAGCTCGTGCTCCAGTTGCAAACGCAGATAGGTGAAAAGACTCACCAGGTGATCCGGCGTATTCACCGGCACTTTGTGCGCGCCCGTCATCCCCACCTTGGGGTCCTTGAACATACGCACCATGTGCTCCACCGCGGATTCATGGGGCAGGGTGTCGCCGCTTTCCAGCACGCAGATATCTTCCTGGGCCACCTTCAGGAACGCATTGATGGCCGCGGTCTTGCCCAGCCGCTTCTCCTGCTCGATGAGCTTGACCCGCGGGTCCTGCGCCATGAACTCCTTGACGATGGGCACGGTGTTATCGGTGCAGGCGCTGGCCACCACGACGATCTCGGTGATGGACACCTCGTGCAGGTGCTGATTGATCATCGCGTCCAGGATTTTGCCGATATTCGCTTCTTCGTTATAGGCAGTGATGCAAACACTGCACCGGATTTTCTCTTTTTGATCCACAAGAGACCTTTTATTGGATAACTGGCGATCCTGCACAGATTCGAAATGGACATCCCGCATCTGTGCGGATGCGCTAGATTGATATGACGGGCGCTAAAAAACGATTATTCGAACGTTACCATACAGGCCACGGCAAGAAAACGCCCGCCGAAGCAACGTCGGCCTCTTATGCTGACCCACGTCATGCGTAAAACGTCAACCGTCAAGCGGTTGTCGGCAGAGAATCGTCCTGCAATGAGCCATGACATCGTTACAGCAGGGTGACGTTTGACGCTTGACGTTTTACAGTCTTGGCGTGGCGCCTGTCGATGGCTCCAGCCTATGCGGCGTGACATGCAAGCTGTATCGTTACATTCGAACTTTGATTATACACGTTGAAGGGCGGGCGCTCCAAGAACGCCCCCATCCCTCGATTGCGACGCGTTTTTATGAACATTGACAAAATAATCCGGTTATAGGCCCGGGGCGCTTCGCGCCCGCCGCCAGCGCCGGGGGATGACGTCCCCCGGCTAGAAACAGCGCCCCTGCGGGGCTAGCCGGATTTATCCGGCGCTGTTCCGTAGCCCGGCGACTTCATCGCCGGGCGGACGTGGCGAATGCCACTATGACCGATTTAATTTGTGAACATTCGTAACTGCTAACGTATGCCAGTTGGTTGTCTTTTTCCACTCAAACCTGACAGGTTCTCGTAATCTTGGCGGTAAGATGTGCGCTTTTCAGCCAGCAACGAAGCGTGCAAGGCTCTGAATCGCTGCCAAAGGAACCTGTCAGGTTAGTTCAAGCGAAAACGACCTTAGCAGTTACGAACATTCATTCAAACTCGTCGTTCCAAGACAATTCTGATAGAATGACGCGCGGACGCTCCGTCCTTCATCTCCATCCAATCCCCACGCATCCTCACACCATGACCTGGAAAATACGAGCCCAACAACAATCCCTGCTGGATGACGAAACGGGCGCAATCTACAAAGACTGGGGCGGTCGCCTGACCATGGCCCTGGCCTTTCCCAACACCTACTACGTGGGCATGAGCTCCCTGGCGTTGCAGACCCTCTATCGGCTCTTCAACGCCTCGCCCGACGTGGTCTGCGAGCGCGTCTTCTGGGATAAAGGCGGCTACGAGGCCCGCCGCCCGCTGCTGACCCTGGAATCGGGGCGACGGGTGGGTGAGGTGGATGTTTGGGCCTTCACCATCTCCTACGAAATGGACTTCTTCAACGTGGTGGAGATGCTACGGCAGGCGGGCGTGCCGCCCCTGGCCCGAGATCGAGACGAATCCTGGCCCCTGCTCATCGCCGGCGGCCCCGGCGTGACCATGAACCCCGAGCCCATGGCCCCCATCTTCGACGCCATCGTCATCGGCGAGGGCGAAGAGATCGCCGCCGACCTGATGGATCTGTTCCGGCAGGCCATCCACGGGCCGCGGGCGCAACTGCTGGCCGAGCTGAGTCAGATGCCCGGGGTTTACGTTCCCCAACTGATCCCCCCCCTGGCCGAACAGGGGCCCGACCGGGTGCAGATACAGCGCTTGTGGGTGCGCGATCAGAGCAAACATCCCCCCATCAGCAGCCTCTACACCCAACAGACCGAATTTCGCGGGATGCACCTGATGGAGATCGCCCGCGGCTGTGGTCGCGGCTGCCGATTTTGCCTGGCGGGCTACGTCTATCGCCCGCCCCGCGAACTGCCCATGGCCCTGCTGCTGGACTGGGCGCGGGAGGGGCTGAAGCACACCGACCGCATCGGCCTCATCTCCGCGGCCGTCTCCGATCATTCCCAGATCGACGAACTGGCTCCGGCCCTGGTGGATATGGGCGCCCGACTCAGCGCCTCATCCATGCGCGTCGATCCCATCTCTCGCCCCCTGGTGACCGCGCTGCGGGCCAGCGGCGCGCAGACCCTCACCATCGCGCCCGAAGCCGGCTCCGCCCGCCTGCGAGACGTCATCGCCAAAACCCAGACCGAAGAGCAATTGCTGGAGGCCGTAGCCCTGGCCGCGGAGCTGGATTTCCCCCAGATCAAATTCTATTTCATGATCGGACATCCCACCGAAGAGCAGGAGGACATTGAGGAGCTGGTGGCCTTCACCCTCAAAGCCCGCAAGCTATTCAAACGCCGCATCGCCATGAACGCCACCCCCTTCGTGCCCAAAGCCCACACGCCCTTCCAGTGGATGCCCATGACCGACGCCCGCACCCTGAAGAAGCGCCAATCCTTCATCATGCGCAAGCTGGGGCGGCACAAGATCGCGGTGCGGGCCGATTCTCCCGCCTGGGCCGAAGTGCAGGGCGTGTTGGCCCGGGGCGACCGCCGTCTGGCCCAGGTGCTGCTGGATATTCCCCGTCTCAGCGTGCGGGATTTCTGGGCGACCATGGAGCGCCACGGCCTGACGCGCGATGAATTCCTGGGCCCACTGCCGCCAAAAGCCCCCATGCCCTGGCAGATCGTAGCCAGCGGGGTCAAGGAAAACTTCTTCCGCGCGGAATGGCGGCTGGCGCAAAAAGCCCGCCTGGGCCCCCATTGTCCGCCCGACAGCGCCAATTGCCTCACCTGCGGCGTCTGCGATCCCGCCTGGGCCTATCGCTTCGAGTCATCTGCCCATAAGATTCGCCGCTGATAACGCGGATTCGACAGATTTTCGCGGATTTTTCTGATTGAAAAAGGCAACTACTGCACGAAGGCCCAAATGATTGTATGGTTTGCTTTGATACTGCGCCGCGCCGGACGTGCGATCCGACGCACTTTTCCCGTCGAACCCGCCGGATTGCGAATCCGGCTGGACGCAAGCGCAAGCAGCTACGCGTCGTCCGAGACTGTGCTCAGAAGATGCGGCCCCTGCGGAGCAGGTCGCAAGTGGCAAGTAGCAGGTGCAACGTGATTACGCCGACAGCGCTGAACCTGCAACCTGCCACCTGCTACCTGCGACTTGCTACAAAGATCAATAACTTTTTCTCGATCTCGACGCGCTAAGCGCCTAACCATCCAACGACTACGGTTCATCAATCAACGAGCGTTGCCGCCAGTCAATCGACGTCGGGGATGACGAAGTCGATGGCCACCGTGATGATACTGATGATGATGCTGGCGAAAAATGCAGTGAAAAAGCCGCCCAATGCCCCCTCGATATGCAGATATTGGGGCAGAAAAGCAGCGGTCAACATCAACATCAGGGTATTGATGACCAAAATGAACAATCCCAGCGTGAGGATGACCAACGGGCAGGTGAGCAGTTTGACGATGGGCTTGATGATGGCGTTGATCAAGCCAAAAACCAGAGAAACCAGCAGGATGCCCTGGATGCCGCCCTCGATGCTCATGCCCGGCATGATCAGAGCGGTCAACCATACGGCCACAGCAATGATGGCCCATCGAATCAACAGAGATTTCATAAGCTCCTCATTGGGGTGAAAAAGGGAACGGGATCAGCAGGAATCGGAAGGCGAGCCCAAAGCTAACCCCGTTCCCGGGCGGCGTTACCAGCCTCGATGCGCTATCTTTTCCTCTTCGGCCATCGATTCAACGGTGCGCCCGACCATGGGCTCGCCCAAATTGCGGCTAACCTCGGCCAGGATGCCCGCGTCGGTGTAATGGGTGACGGCCTTGACGATGGCCGCGGCCCGCTTGGCGGGATTGCCGCTCTTGAAGATGCCAGAGCCAACGAAAACGCCATCCACGCCCAATTGCATCATCAAGGCTGCGTCTGCGGGCGTGGCGATGCCGCCCGCTGCAAAGTTGACCACGGGCAAGCGGCCCATCTCAGCGGTCATCTTCACCAACTGATAAGGCGCGCCGATGTTCTTGGCGAAGGTGAACATCTCCTCGGGAGCCATGGTTTGCAATTGGCGGATAGCGCCCAGCACGGTGCGGGCGTGGCGCACGGCCTCCACCACGTCGCCGGTGCCAGCCTCGCCCTTGGTGCGGATCATGGCTGCGCCTTCGTTGATGCGCCGCAGGGCCTCGCCCAGATTGCGGCAGCCGCACACAAAGGGAACTTTGAAATCCCATTTGTTGATGTGGTTTTCCTCGTCGGCCGGGGTCAGCACCTCGCTCTCGTCGATGAAGTCCACGCCCAGATATTCCAGTATCTGCGCCTCGACGAAATGGCCAATCCGAACCTTGGCCATGACGGGAATGGTCACGGCGTCCATGATCTCCAGGATTTTCTCGGGGTCGCTCATGCGAGCCACGCCGCCTTCGGCCCGGATGTCAGCGGGCACGCGTTCCAGAGCCATGACCGCCACCGCGCCAGCCTCTTCGGCGATGCGGGCCTGCTCGGCGTTGGTCACATCCATGATCACGCCGCCCTTGAGCATCTCCGCCAGGCCAGATTTTACGGTGAAAGTGCCGGTTGTTGCTTGCATAGTAACTTGAATTCCTCCAGGGTGTATTTTTTGACTTTTATGGGGTCTTGATGAGCGGGCGGCTTGTAAACGCGCCGCTCTTTTTCCTTATTGTACTCCCTTTGTCATCTTTTCGTCCAGAATGAGATGATCTCGCCCCACTCCCTTTTCAGAAGCCCGGTAACTGCCACCGTATGCCAGTTGGTTATCTTTTCCCACTCAAACCTGACAGGTTCTCGTAACCCTAACGGCAGGATGTGCGATTTTCAGCCAGCAACCAAGCGTGCAAGGCTCTGAATCGTTGCCAAAGGAACCTGTCAGGTTAATTCAAGCGAAAACCACCTTAGTGCACGTCCAGAAATTAGTTTCCCTTCCCTGCCGGGCCGCCAGAGCTTCGTCCCCTCCCCGGCCCTCTCCCGCCAGTCGCTCCGCTCCTTTGCAGGGGAGGGAGCCGTTGGTTTGCAGAGGATTTTTTCAGGCGAGGATGACATCCCCCCCACTTGCGGGGGACTGAGGGGGGCCTTCTCTCGCAGATGCGAAAACCTCGGAAAAAGGGAAGTAATTTTCAGACGCTCACTTAATAGTTACGAAGCCCGCGGAATCTCGAGATGAAAGTCGGAGGCGAAACGACGACGTCACCCCCTGGCGCTCCCCATGGTCAGCCCCTGCACGAAATAGCGATTGAGGAACAGGGCGATGATGAGCGCAGGCGTGATGGCGATGAGGGACATGGCGGCCATCTCGCCCCAATTTATCTCCACCGAGCTGAAGCTGGCCATAATGCCCAGAGGAATGGTCTTGGTCCTGGGCGAGGTGAGCATCAGGGCGAAGAGAAAATCGTTCCAGGAGAAGATGATGCAGTAGAGGGCCGAGGCCGCGACGCCGGGGAGAGAGTGGGGCAGGGCGATGCTGAGAAAGGCGCGCAGGGGCGATGCGCCATCCACCAGGGCCGCCTCCTCCATTTCCCGGGGCGCGTCCTGAAAGTAACTGCGCATCATCCACGCCACAAAAGCCGCGTCGAAAATCGCGTCCAGGATGATGAGCGCGGCGTAGCCGCCCAGCAGGTGCAGGTTTCGCATCACCAGATAGAAGGGGATGAGCATGGCGATGGGCGGGATCATGAGCAGCAGTAGGAAGAAGTAGGCGCTGGCGTTGATGATGGCCGATTTGCTGCGGGCGATGGCGTAGCCCGCGGGCACGCCCAACAACAGGGAGAGGAGGGTGGCTCCGGCGGAGACGATGATGCTGTTGAGGAGATAACGGGGCGTTTGCGAGTTTTCCCAGATATCCTGGAAGTTCTTGAAGGTGAAGTCGAACAGCAGCCATTTTGGGGGAATGGCGAACGCATCCCGCCCGAATTTGAAAGCGGTGGTCATCAGCCAGTAGACGGGAAGCATGAAAAAGAGAAGCGCCAGGATGATGAGCATTGACCGGATGGCTTTTTCGAGTCTGGATGGGTGCATGGCGAATAGCCGATGAAGAGAGGACCGAAACGAATCGTCAGATTTGTTGGCGCTGGAGGACGATGATGTAAAGGACGGCCAGAACCGCGACGATGATCAGCAGGATGTTGGCCAGCGCGGCCGCGTAGCCCATCTTGAAAAAGACCATGCCCACGGTGTAGATGTGATAGTTGAGCACGGTGGTGGCTGTGCCGGGCCCGCCGCCCGTAGCGGCGTAGATGATGTCGAAAACCTTGAAGCCCTGCATGGTGCGCAGCAACAGCACGATGAGGATGGTGGGTTTGAGCAAGGGCAGGGTGATGCGCCAAAAGCTCTGCCAGCGGCTGGCCCCATCCACCCGGGCCGCCTCGTAAGGCTCGCGGGGCAGGCTCTTGAGCCCGGCCAGAAAGATGATCATCACCAGGGGCGTCCATTGCCAGATATCGATAAGGATGACCGCGGGCATGGCCAGTTTGATCTCGCCCAGGGGCCCGCGGCCCATGTCCAGGCCCAACTGTTTGAGATAGTAGGGAATCACGCCAAAATCCACATTGTAGAGGGATTTCCACACCAGGCCCACCACCAGCGAGGGCAGCGCCATGGGAATGATGAGAAAGGAGCGCATCACGCGCATACCCCGGCTTTTGCCCGAAAAAAGCAGGGCCAGCCCCAGTCCCAAAACCAACTCGATGCTTACGGTTCCGGCGACAAAGACAAAGGTGTTGCGGATAGCGGTGACGACGGTCTTGTCGTGGAACGCGTTAATGTAGTTGGCCAGTCCCAAAAAGGTGCGCGCCTGATTGGGATCGGTCAGGCGGTATTTGAAGAAGCTGATGTAGAAGGAGAAAAGCAGGGGATAGAGGGCGATGGCGGCTACGAAAACCAACAGCGGCGCCAACAAAAGAAGATAATGTTTCTCGACGAAGAAAATCGAGCGTTTGAATCGTGAGCGCATAGGGGGATGACGACCTCGATTACCTCATGTTTTCTTCGACCCGGGCCTGGGCCTGATCCAACGCCTCCTGCGCACCCATTTCGCCCACCAGATAGGCGTTCACCGCCACGCCCAGCGCATCCTGGATGATGCTATACTGGGGGATGCGGGGGCGATAGTCGCCGTCGCCCTTCTCGAAGGATTCCAGCAGGATGGGAAACCAGGGGTATGCCTCATTCAGTTCTGGGTCTTCCAGGGTGCTGCGGCGGATGGGCGCGCCGTCATGGCGAATCCATTCCTTCTGGATCTCGGGCGAGCTCAGCCATTTGATGAATGCCCACGCTGCCTCCGCGTGTTTTGAATCGGCGTTGATGCCAATGCCCCAGCCGCCGAAACCATATTTTGGCTTCATCCCCTCGACAGGAGCCAGGGCGATATCCACTTTGCCCACCACCGAGGAGATTTCGGGGTTTTCGTAGCCGGCGCGGGCGATGCTCCAGCCTTCCATCATGGCCACTTTGCCCGAGCGGAACGCGGTCTCCCGTTGATCCCACCAGTAGTCGGTGGCTCCGGGCGGCGCGTATTCGAACAGCTCTCCGAAGAATTTCAGTATCTCCACGTTCTCGGGCGTGTTGATGGCGATATTGCCGTCCGCGTCCAGGATGCCGCCGCCATGCTGCTGCACGAAGGCCATGTAATCCTGGGCTGCGGGCGGGCCTTTGGCTCCCAGCAGAGCGACGCCATAGAACCCTTTGTCCTTATCGGTCAGCTTCCGGGCGTATGCCAGCAGTTCTTCCTGGGTCCTGGGCGGCTCCAGGCCCGCTTCGTCCAACACATCCTTGCGATAGTTGAGGACGTTGGCGTATCCAGCCAGGGGATACGCCCAGTGCGCGTCTTCCCATTCGCCCAGAGTCCAGGCCACGGGCATGATGTCATCCAGGGCCAGGGCCGCCTTGTCTCGGGCCATGAAGTCATCCAGGGGCAGGGTGTATTTGTTCTGTGCGTATTCGCCCGTCCACACGATGTCCACCGTCATCAGGTCGTAATTGCCGGTGTGGGCCACGAAATCGGCGGTCAGCTTCGAATACAGATCGACGTAGCCCAGCTCATCCAGGACGATCCTGACGCCGGTTTTCTCCTCGAATTTGGGGATAAGATAGCGGAAGGCGGTGACATACTGGTCGGTCATGGAAGCCAACGTCAGCTCTGTGCCCTCGTAGGGTTTGGCGGGCGTCTTCTGCGATGGTTCGACGGGCCTTTTTGCAGTGGGCGCGCAGGCCGCCAGCAGCAGAACGCCGAGCAGGACGGCAATGAGCAAGGGTGAATGAAAATGGCGGGGTCGCTTCATGGTTCGACTGCTTTGAAAATAGAACACGGATGAACACAGAAAAACACGGATAATTCAAAAAATCTGTGACCGAAGGCCGTGTCAATCCGTGTCCTCGTCTTTCATCGGCATCGGCGAGCCATTGCTCGTGTCACCTGCATTGAGAATAAGCTCTCTTCAATCGAAAACGACTTTAGCAGTTACATTAAGGAGACAAATACGCTCCGAGTTTACCATGACTCTCTGAGTTTTTCCTCATTTTCCTCTAATCGAACCGCCCCCAGCGTCCTTCCGCCTCAACCTCATATCCATCCGTGAAATTTGCCGTTGGCAACGCGAGTTCGGCAGATATCCGTAACTTCTGAGGTTAACTTTCCTGAAAAAAGGCCACGAAGACACGAAGATACAAAGGCGCGAAGGAAAAAGATAAGGTTTAGAGCGCTGGCGGCGGGCGCGAAGCGCCCCGGTAATGAATGGATTATTTGGCATGGTTCATTCTCATTCAAAACCATCTTTGGCTGTACTGAAAAAACCTTCAACACGGAGGCGCAGAGCGCACGGACGAAGAAAAAGGTGAGACTTGGAGAGGAATTCCTCTGTGAACTACCACTATTTTCTCCGTGTCCTCCGTGTCTCCGTGTTGAGAAACCTTTTTGCAGTGCATCCAAGGTTTCATCACCATTTTTGCCATGAAGATACGAAAAAGACGCCATGAGCGGCTGCACGCCGATACGGACGAAAATTCCTCGTTACGTCATTCCGACGACCGCAGGGAGGAGGAATCTCCTCGTTAGCATGGGGATTTCTCAGTCGCTGCGCTCCCTCGAAATGACGTAGGAGAGCCTATTTACGGAACAGATGAAGGAGGGAGAGCAATGCGAAAACGCCCGGGAATTTGCAAGAAGTTTATAACAGGCTCTAGAATGAGAAGATATGAACGAGTATCGCAACCATCTCAGCGTCACCACCTGGATCGTGCTGGCTTCGCTGACGTTCGGCATATTGATCTCCATCCCGGAACGGGTGTATTCCGTCACCGTGTTCGGCTCCCCCATCGATTTCCGGTTTTCATCGTCTCTTCTGGCCGGATTGGTGGCGCTGGCCGCCACCTGGGCGGGCTCCGAAGCCGCCTTGCGCACGCATCCGCAAAAACAACTGCTGCGCCACACCTATAGATTCTGGAGCCTCCCCACAGCCATCGTACTGACGGGCGCCGTGCTGCTCGCCTCGATTCAGACCGAAAGCGTCTGGCTGATCATTCTGGGAACGACGGGCGCGGCCCTGGCCGCCAGCATCGCGGGCGAGTATCATACGGTGAATCCCGGTGCGCCCGAGTACAGCCATGCCCGATTGCTGCTCAACGTCATGGCGTATGCGGTGGCCGCGCTGGCGTTCATCCTCATCTATCTTTCCCGCAGTCGCTCGCTGATTTCTGCAACGATCATCGGGCTGACCGCGGGCCTGCTGGCCATGGATTTGCTGCGCGGGAGTCAGGACCGAAAGCGCCTGGAGTTCCTCTACAGTGCGCTTATCGCCCTGGCGCTGGCGCAATTTACAGTGCTGCTCAATTATTGGCCATTCCCGTCGGTGCGAGTGGCGTTGACTCTGATGGTCGGGTTTTATTTGATGGTGGGCATAGCGCACCAGGCCATGCGAGGGGACATCCGTCGCAGGCGCGTCATCGAATATCTGCTTATGTTCACTGTGGCCGTGGCGGTTATCTTCCTGTTTCCAGGATGAATGATGCTGAAATTACGCAAAATAAAAAAATTCCAAAATTTCTCCATTTTACCCGTAACCTTTTCGCAACATCTTCGTCTTCATCTTCTAGCCAGGGTATAGGAAGTGTTGGCGGGAAGGGGGAACCTGCCAACTCCTGAATCCCTGGCTAAACACCGCAACCACCCGTTGCGGACGACTTGAGCACAACCATCAGAGATTTGTCGGGGGACGGATCTCAAGCAATGCGCTAGCGTGCTCAGTCGCTATTCCAGCAGGAGCGCCGACACCCGGCGTTCCTGCTTTTTTGTAATCGAGGTCTGGTTCACTTTTGGTTGATGGGAACTTGACAAATTCTGCCAGGTCTTTCGCAACAGGATAGTTGACATTCGGTATTTGGTATTCGGATCACCCAGGAACGGTGGGCTACATCCACAATATCCAGTATTCAATATCCAGTATCCAATATCCATCGCCCACCACAACAGCCTGTCGCTAAATGCAAAACAAACAAGGCGCAAAGAGTGCATCGGAGACGAGAGCAGCCACTCTCCGCGCCGTAACGTCTTTGCGCCCTGACAGAGCAAAAATCGGCGTGCGCTCGCAACACGCCTGCATGAGCGGGCGCTATCAAATTTCGGGCAAAAACCGCCGCATCACTTCCAGATTCTCCATCGCCAATCCCGCGCCGATGACGACGCAGGCGATGGGGTTTTCAGCCACATAGCAGGGCACGCCCGTCTCCTTCGTAAGCAGAGCGTCGATGTTGCGCAATTGTGCGGCGCCCCCGGTGAGCACAATGCCCCGATCGATGATATCGGAAGCCAGCTCGGGCGGCGTTTTCTCCAGTGTTTGCTTGACTGTGTTGATAATGGCGCGCATCGGCTCCGCCATGGCTTCGGTCACTTCTTCGGATGTGACGGTAATGGTCCTGGGCAATCCCTTCACTTGATCGCGTCCCCGCACCTCCAGCGTCAGCTCGTCCTCAAGCGGGGTGGCTGATCCGATTTGAATCTTCAACTCCTCCGCCGTCTGATCGCCGATAATCAAATTATATTTTTTGCGGATATAATTGATGATGGCCCGATCGATGCGATTGCCCCCCACGCGCACACTGCTCCATACGACGATGTCATTCATGGAGATGACTGCAGACTCGGTGGTGCCGCCGCCCATATCCACGACCATGTTGCCCGTAGGCGTGTGGATGGGAAGTCCCGCGCCATACGCCGCTGCCAACGGTTCTGAGATGAGATAGGCCTCTTTGGCCCCGGCATTGATGGCAGCGTCATACACAGCCCGGCGCTCCACGCTGGTGATGCCTTTGGGCGAACTCATCATCACTTGCGGACGAAACAGCGGATTACGCCCCACCACCTTGCGAATGAAATGTCGCAGCATCGAGGTTGTGACGAAATAATCGGCAATGACGCCATCTCGCACAGGCCGGAAGACCTTGATGCTCTCGGGCACGCGGCCGATCATATCGGCGGCGTCGGCGCCCACAGCCACGATTTTACTATCGCGAGTAGAGACGGCCACCACGCTGGGTTCTTGCAGGACAACGCCTTTGCCCGCCACATAAACGAGAACGTTGACGGTGCCAAGATCGATGCCAATTTGCTTTTCAAACATAAATGTTCCTTTTTGCAGAAGATAAACGATGGATGCCCAGATTATAGAGCAGAAATCGATTGAATGAAAATCTGGGGTGCATTTGGAAGGCGGCGACACTGGGAACGCCCACGGCGCTGATTTTTCATCCTGCCGAGATTCCTGGAGGCTCAACAGGATTTCTGGGGCAGGCTTTAGCAGGCCCGCCGGATTGCGAATCCGGTTGGAGGCAGAGAGCTCTCAAGGCGGATTCGCATTCCGCCCGGCATCTCACCCCTGAAATCCAAAAGAACCCCAAAAGTCATCGGTATTGGCGGGCAGCCGCCCACGGCGTCTGCGCTCCGAAAATGCGCTGCACCCTTACGCCAAAACTTGTCAGCCGGGACGCAGATCATTATAATAGCCTTGTCACGCCACCCTAGCTCAGCTGGCAGAGCAACGCATTCGTAATGCGTCGGTCGTCGGTTCGAATCCGACGGGTGGCTCTTTTCTCCCAGTCCCGTGGCTGGGATTTTTTGTGAGGGCCTTTTGTGAACGACCATTCCCAAACCCCAGCGGAGGCCCGGTCCTCCGACATCCACCCTGCGCCCGAGGCCCGGCTTACTGCATTGGCGCAGGCGTGGCGGGCGCTGAGTCATCCTGTCCTGCTCATCATTCCGCTGGCGCTGGCTGCGGGCGCGCTGGCCGTCCACCTGTGGCTGCCGCAACTGCCCACGTCCCTGGCCGCCGATCCTGCGGCCGGCAGCGCCTGGCTGGATGAGATGGCCGCGCAGATGCCGGGCGGGAACGTGCTGCGGGCGCTGGGGGCCTTTGATCTGGCGCACAACGGGACGCTGCGAGTGGTATTGGCCTTGCTGGCCGCGGCGCTACTGCTTCATCTGATCAATGGGATGCTGCGGGCGCTGGCCGCGCGGCGGTTGACCGCGCCCCTCACCTGGCTGCCGGGCCTGGACGCCTGGGAGGCCGCGCTGCCCGAGGGGCTGGGGAATAAAGCATGGGAAGGAGCCTGCGCGGACGCGTGTCCACAGGCGCGAATGCTGACGGAGGAGCAGGAGACGAGCGAGGTCAAACGCCTGTGTGATTGTCACGCCCGCTGGCAATGGCCCGCGCTGCTCACCGAGATCGGCTTGCTGTTGGCGCTGCTGGCGCTGCTGCTAAACCTCTTCAGCGGCTGGCAGGTGGATAATCTGATCTTGGACCCGGGAGGAGCGGTCTCGCTGGAGCCTTATGCGGATCTCACCGCAGGATTGAGCGAAGACGCATCCCATCTCATCCTTTGTTGCCCCGAGCGACGCGCACCCCTCGCCCGCGGGCGCATGATGCGCGGGGGCGTGCAAGTGCGCGTCACCGATGAAGCCCAGGCCCTGCACATCTCGCTGGAACGAAACGGCGAAGCCCTGAATTTGCAGGCCATCGAGCAGGGAGCCCAGGCCGCGCCCCGGCTCATCGTGCATTTTCCCCAGGCCCGCAGCGAACGAACCATCGCCGCGCCCGAGGCCAATCTCTTCTTCCGGCTGGCCGCGCTGGATGACGGCGGCTTCAGGGTGCAGGCGCTGGACGCCAACAACCAGGTCATCCTCAGCAAAAAAATCCAGCAAGAATCCGCGCTGCCCGTGGGCGAGGACGAGGGCCTGACGCTGCACCTGAGCCCCGCCACCTACATCACCATTCGCGTCCAGGGACGCGCCTGGACCTGGTTGCTGTGGCCGGCGCTGGCCCTGACGCTGGTCGGTCTTTTCGCTCGCTGGCGGCATCCCTATTGGCGAGTGGGCTCGCTGCAAAATCAGGCGGGCGTCGCCCTGCGCTGGCAAGGCCCCAAAACCACCCGCGGACGCTTCGCCGCCTTCATCGCCCATCTACAATCCCGCGACCAGGAGACAATCTAATGATAAAACACCGCGATCGTGCGCTGAATCCCATCGTGGTGGGCATTGCCGGGGGCAGCGGCTCGGGCAAAACCACCGTGGTGCATCGCATCCTCGATCGGGTGGGGTGGGATCGCATCGCGTATCTGCCCCACGACGCCTATTACAAAGACGCCTCGCATCTGCCCTGGGAAGAACGCATCCATCTGAACTACGACCATCCCAATTCCCTCGACAACGACCTGCTCATCGAACATATCAATTTGCTGATGCAGGGGCAGGCGGTGGACGCGCCCATCTACGATTTCTCTCGGCACATCCGCAGCGAGAAGGTGCGCCGCGTGCTGCCCAGCCCCGTGATCCTGGTGGAGGGCATCCTAGTCTTTGCGGACGAGCGTTTGCGGGACATGATGGACATCAAGCTCTATGTGGACACGCCTGCGGACATCCGCTTCATCCGCCGTCTGCTGCGAGACATCAACGAACGCGGGCGCACCGTGCAATCTGTGGTGGAGCAATATCAGAACACCGTCCGCCCCATGCACATGGAATTCGTGGAGCCCTCGAAGGCGTACGCCGACATCATCATCCCCGAGGGCGGGCACAACGACGTGGCCATGGAGATGGTCATCGGGCGCATCGAATCCCTGCTGGCGGAGCATGGAGTATGACGCGGACCACGTCTGATTGTGTCATTCTGAGGGAGCGTAGCGACCGAAGAATCTCGGCATCGGCGAAAGAGGAGATTCTTCGCGTCGCTCAGAATGACACATAGAGAAAGGCGCTTTTCTCAATTCCATCACTTCACGCCTTTCGCGCCGAAAATGTCCCTGAAGAGGGACATGCGGCGGAACGCCCTGAGACCTGAATTTATTCGGCGTGTGCTTGCGGATGAAATCGTGATCTACTGACATTGACAAAATAATCCGGTTATAGGCGCTTAGCGCATTGAGATCGAGAAAAAGTTATCGATCTTTGTAGCAAGGCGCAGGTGGCAGGTGGCAGGTGGCAGGTTCAGCGCTGTCGGCGAGTTCGCGTTGCACCTGCTACGCGCCCCTTGCGACCTGCCCCGCAGGGGTCTCATCTTCCGAGCGCCGTCTTGGATGATGTGTAGTCACCTCATCGGAAACATTTGGAGTGAAGGTGAGATGGTTACCCGGTTTTCTCCGCCCAGTCGGCCAGGGCCTCTTGCCAGGGACGCAGGGTGACGCCCAGCGCGGCCGCAGCCCGGTTGGCGAGAATGGCCCGCAAGGGCGGCGTCGCGGCCCGCTGCCACGCGGTGTGGGGAATGGGCTCGATGGGGATGTGTCCGCGACCGGTCAGGCGCAGGGTTTCTCTGGCCATCTCATACCGGCTGGCGACGCCGCTGTTGGTGAGATGATACACGCCGGGCGGGGCTTTGAGTTCGATGAGCTTATAAATGGCTTCGGCCAGGTCGGGCGCGTAGGTGGGGTTGCCGAATTCGTCATCCACGACCTTCAGTGCTCCATGTTTGTCGGCCGCGGCCACGATTTTGGCCGGGAAGTTGACGCCGCCCGGTGAGAAAAGCCAGGCGATGCGAATGATGCGGATATCGAGATTGAAGAAGCGGATGGCGTTCTCGCCCGCCAGTTTGGAGCGGGCGTAGGTGCTGCCGTGCACGTTGTCGGGCGCGTCCCATTCATCGTAGGGCTGGCCTTCGCGCATGCCGGAAAACACCTCGTTGGTGGAGATGTGGATAAGGGACGCTCCCAGATCGCGGCAGGCCCGGGCCAGATTGCCCGCGGCGTGGGCGTTGATGCGGTAGGCCAGGTCGGGGTTTGATTCCGCAGCATCAACGTTGGTGAAAGCGGCGGTGTTGATGACCAGTTGCGGGCGCATCTCGCGCAACGCGTACTGGGTTTCGGACGCGTTGGTGATGTCGTGCTCGGGCAAATCCATGCCCAGGCGTTCGTGCTCAGATGGGAAGTTGTAGAGGATGCGGCCAAGCTGGCCTTTGTGGCCGACGATGAGGATTCGAGTCATGGGAGGGGAGTGAAAGAGCGGGGTTAAGCATGAAAAATGCTTCACGCAAAGACGCAGAGCCGCAAAGGAAAAAGAGGCAAAGAAAAACTTAGCGCCTTGGCGATCCAGCAATTTCAAATTTGGCCTGGTGACAAGCCCCCCTCCCGTCCTCCCTCCGCTTCGGCTGGCGCCTCGCAGGGGGATGAGTTGCTGGTTTGCCACACAAATTTGCAAACCAGCGGCTCCCTCCCCTGCAAAGGAGCGAAGCGACTGGCGGGGGAGGGAG
>JALWDV010000801.1 GCA_027036755.1 Anaerolineae bacterium | reverse complement strand
TCGTGGGCCGAAAGAAGGATTTGATCATCAACGCGGGGAAGAACATCTACCCCCAGGACATCGAAGCCATCGTCAACCAGGTTCCGGGCGTGCATCCGGGCCGGGCCGTGGTCTTTGGCGTTCCCGACGAGCGGGAGGGCACCGAGCTCATCGCGGTGGTGGCCGAAGCGGATACGGAGGACGAGGATGAGCGCAGGGGGATCGCCCGGGCCATCCGTCAGGCCGTGGCCCGAGAAAGCGCGGTCACAGTCAGCTATGTGAAGATCGTGGGCCCCAAGTGGCTGATCAAGACCTCCAGCGGCAAGATCGCCCGCGCCGCCAATCGGGATAAATGGCTGGCGGAGCGGCGGACATAGCGCAATGATGCACGAAGAACACCCATGCAAAAATAGCGCTAATCTGGCCCGACCCAGCCATTCGCCCCTGCGACAACGGCTTTATCGCGGGGTGGAGGGGCTTTTGGCCCCCTGGCGACGGGTGGATGACGGCCCCGCGGCCGAGGCGTTATCTCCGGCGGCGCTGGCGCTGTTCCGGCGCATGAGCAATGCAGATCGGGCGCACAGCCTGCGGGTGTATCGATGGCTGCTGGAGCACAATTCCGAGCAGGAAGATTTGCTGGCCGCGGGGTTGATCCATGACTGCGGCAAGGCTGCGGCCAGGCTGGCCGTGTGGCAGCGCACGCTGAAGGTGCTGCTCAAAAAACTGGCTCCGGGCTGGTGGCGCGCCCTTTCGGCGCCTGCATCGCCCGACCATTGGCGTTATCCCTTCTACATTTTGGCCGAACACGCGCGCATCGGAGCCGAATGGGCGGAAGCCGCGGGCTGTTCGGAGCTGACCTGCTGGCTCATCGCCCACCACGAGACCGATCTCCCCTGCCATCATCCCCGCTACGAGTTGCTGCGGGCCTTGCAAAACGCGGACGCATCGAGCTGACGCCCGGTGATGCGGCGCGTTATCGCGGCTCCCAGGCCGGATCCCAATCCCGGGCGTTGTTGTTTGTCAGACGCAAGAAGCCCGAGCCATCCCGGCGTATGAGCGCGATCTCCTCGTCTTCGTCCACGATGACAAAGGCCAGCTTCTGGCTATCGCTGGACCAGGCGGCCGGGGCCTCGGAAAAGACGGGCGAGAAAAGCCGCTGACGGTTTGCGCCCACCGCATCGACCACATACAGCCCCCATTGTCCGCCGCCCTCGCCCGTGACATGGGCCACGAGGCTGCCATCGGGCGACCAGCTTGGGGCCTGCGACCAGGAATCCAGGGGCGTCAGGCGCAGCATGGCGCCGGGGATGATGCTGGCGGTGTAGATGCCCGCGTTGCCATCTTTGGTGGAGGCGAAGACGATGTATTGGCTATCGGGCGACCAGCCAGGATTCCAACTGGCGTAAGCGGGATCGGTGACGGGCGTCACGTCGGAGCTCGCCACGTTCATCAGGGCGATGGTCTTCGAATCGCCGATCTCCAGAACCACATGCTGGCTATCGGGCGACCACTGGAACGCGAGGCGCTGGCCCGGCAATTCCGCCCACAACAGGCCATCCAGGAACAGTTTGACGCTGCCCTGTCCCGGCTGCAAATAGGCGACATGCTCGCCGTTGGGACTCAGCGCGTAGCCCGTGCTGCCGGGCACGTTCAGCACCTCCTGCTGATCGCTGCCATCGGCGCGCATAGACCACAGCGCGGGCCCCTGTCCCCGATTGCTGATGAAGTAGATGAATGAGCCGTCCGTCGACCAGAAGGGGTGCTCGTTGCGGCCCTCGAAGGTCAACTGCACATCGTTGGTTCCATCACTGCTGATGAGATAGATCTGCGGCGCGCCGGTGCGGTCGGAGACGTAGGCGATGCGCGGGGGATAGCTGGGCGTGGGCGTCGGCGTGAAGGTGGGCGTGGGGTTGGGCGTTTGCGTGGCGGTCGCCGTAGGCGAAGGCGTCGTCGTGGGCGTCTCGGTGGCCGCTGGCGCGGGCGGAATCGGCTTGACCGCGGTGGCGGTGGGCGGGATGACGGTGTGCTCCTGGGTGGGGGCGCCGGCCGGGGGGATGACGGGCGTTCCGCCCGCGGCGTTGCTTTTTATCAGAAACCACCCCACCAGCGAGAGCGCAGCCAGGCCCAGCAATGCGCCGATGAGCA
>JALWDV010000800.1 GCA_027036755.1 Anaerolineae bacterium | reverse complement strand
TTATGAGCGATTATTTTATCATTCAGGGCGGGCGGCCTTTGCAGGGCGAGGTGCATGTGACCGGCAACAAAAACGCGGCGCTGCCCATGCTGGCCGCCGTGTTGCTCACCGATGAGCCGGTCACCTTGCACAATGTGCCCCGCATTGGCGACGTCGCCACCATGCTGGCGCTGCTGAAAAGCCTGGGCGTCGAGCAGCTTTCCAATGGCGGCTCCTCCCTGACCTTGCAGGCCCGAAACATCCACTCCCGTCAGGTGGATCGGGCGCTGGCCACCCGCATCCGGGCCTCCATCCTGCTGGCCGGGCCCATGCTGGCCCGAGAAGGCGGCATCATCCTGCCCCCGCCCGGCGGCGATGTCATCGGCCGCCGACGCATCGACACCCATCTGCTGGCCTTCGAGGCCATGGGCGCGGAGGTGGACGTGGACCCGGGCAGGCACGTCATCGAGATACGCACGCCCCACGGGCTTCACGCCCAGGATATCTTTCTGGACGAGGCCAGCGTCACCGCCACCGAGAACGCATTGATGGCCGCGGCCCTGACGCCCGACGTGACTGTCCTGCGAAACGCCGCGTCCGAGCCCCACATCCAGAACCTGTGCCGGATGCTCGAAGGCATGGGCGCAAAAATCGATGGCGTCGGAACCAATACGCTGACCATCCAGGGAGCCGAACGCCTTCGCGGCGGCGAATTCACCATCGGCCCCGACTTGCTGGAGGTGGGCTCATTCCTGGGCCTGGGCGCGGTGACGCCGGGCGAGTTGCGCATCAAGGACGTGCGGCCCGACGAACTGCGCATGGTCCTGCACGTCTTCCGCCATCGTCTGGGCGTGAACTGCTGGCTGGAGGATTCGGACCTGGTGGTGGGCGCTGAGCAGGCGTTGGAGATCGAGATGGACGTGGGCGGCGCGGTGCCCAAGATCGATGACGGCCCCTGGCCCCACTTCCCTCCCGATCTCCTCTCCATCGCGCTGGTGGTGGCCACCCAGGCCGATGGCACGGTGCTGGTGCACGAGAAGATGTTCGAGAGCCGTCTTTTCTTCGTGGATAAGCTCATCAACATGGGCGCCCGCATCATTCTCTGCGATCCGCACCGGGCGGTGGTGGTGGGCCCCTCCCAGCTCTATGGCCAGACCATGTCCAGCCCCGACATTCGCGCGGGCATGGCTTTGGTCATTGCGGCGCTGGCCGCGCAAGGCGAAAGCGTCATCGCCAACGTCGCCCAGATCGACCGCGGCTACGAGGGGCTGGAGCGCAAATTGAAGGCCCTGGGCGCGGGCATCGAGCGCACCTCATCGCCCAAGGGCCTGGTTATTTAGCTTGTTGTTGCAGCCATAGACGTTTCAGGCTGAGATAAAACCCAATGGCGAGGAAGACGATGCCCACGTAGGACATCAACTGATTCTGCAATATCTGCAAGATTACCCCCAGGAAGATCATGCCAGCGGGAATTCCCATCTCAGTGTTGGCGGCTCGTCCCAAATCAAATAGCGACAGGCTCAAACCTGTCACCGCCAGCGCTTCGATGCCGATCACGAAAACTTCAGAGCCGGGATTGGTCAAAACGTAGGGAAGCACAGCGCTGGCGGCCAGCAACAGTGCGGCCAGCGCCCATTTGATGTAACCAGTCGTCTGATAGAGGCAGACCAGTGAAAAGGCGAAACCGATTTTCGCAAGGGCCCACAGGAATAAAATAAGTATATGAATGAATTCCGGCGTTCTCATCTCTGGAGCCGCAATGCTAATTGATATCAGAAATACCATTGTCAGGGCATAAATTAACCCGATGCCCAGGCTGATATTCAGCCATTTCACACAGTGCAACACTTTTTCTTTCTGGACAGGGATTTGATTGACTGTTTTCTTGGCTTTTGTCATAACGACCTCACATATAATCCGGGCGCCCCACCTTTCGATAGAGCGCCCGGATTAGTTCACAGTATGGATAAAGAACGTCAGACTTTCTTTGCCTGGTTGTAAAGATCGCGTTCGACTTCGTCGATGTGATCCAGTTTACCCTCTTTCTCCAGCTTTTCCAAGCGAGCGATGTACATATCTTCCGAGTTCATGCGCAGCAAATCGCCAGGTTTCACGCCCATGTTTTTGGCGCCGCGACGCAGTGCCCAGAAGAAAATCCACAGCCAGAATGCAGCCCACAGGAACCAGATGATGGACTGGATTGCCTTGCTGCCCGGCGCGATGAGCGCGGGGAAGAAAGTGGTGGGGGCGTAAGGCATGGTCGCCATCAGGCCATCCCAGAAGTCCCGGGCCAGTGTGTAGGGCAGGTAGCCAACATAGAAGAAGGGCCAAATCAGCAATCCTGTGACATACAACAGGCCCGTGCGGCCATAATTGCGGAATTCGCAACCCAGCATCAACACTGTGCCCAGGCCCAATAGCAATCCGCCAAAGATGTCCATGGGCAGCGTGGTTTGTTCACGGATGTGGCCAGCGCCCACTTTGTGGAATTCGGGACCTACATACTTGGCCGCAAATGCTTCTGTCGCCCAGTGGTGGCCTTCCATGATGTTGAAGAATGCAAAACCGATGGCCATAACCAACGCCACGATGGCGATATGCAACGCCAACGCTCCCAAAGGCTGGTAGGACATCATCACGGTGCGCAGTGAGAAAGGCATTCCCCAGCGTTGGGCGGCGACATCCTCACCTTTTTCCATTTCTCGGCCCAGCTCGAAGTTGATGATGCCGCATTCGGTGCCGAAACCAGTTTTTGCCACAGCTGCGCCCAGCAAAGCGCCAACGATTACCAACATGAAGATGTTTGCAAAGTTTTTTCCATTAAGCATCACGCCGGCCATCTTGGTCTTATCCAGCGATTCGGCCCAGCCCATTTGGATAGCGTAGGTATTGCCTACAAAAGCCATATAGATCACGATAATCAGGATGATTAGCATCACAGCATAAAGGATCCATGATAGTACTGTCGGTTTAGTACTGTTGCCCAGTGTCAGGCCGTCGCCCCAGCCTCTTTCTTTAGCCTGTTCTACATACCACTTGGTCTCTTGGCTCTTGAAGTACTGGGAGATGTTCAACTTTCTCAAAAACAAAAATCCAGCCAAAGCGCCGACAGTGGCGAATAACATGACGACCCAGCTCTTGATGTTCATGGCCGCCCATCCGCCCAACAGATGATGCAATGTGCAGCCTCCCGCTACGCGGGTGCCCCAGGCAAAGAAGAATGCGCCGAATGCCGTTGCCACTAGCATGCCTTTGGGGTAACGAACCCAGCTGCGAAATTCGTCTTCCAGCCAGGCCAGCACAAAAGCCGCGATGAGTGCGCCAATAATAACCCATTGGATAGAGGGTTGGTAGTCTGGCTTTGTCGCGATGAGAGAGTGCCCGAACAGGGTTGAATCCACGCCCGCCAGCATTCTGGCCATGCCGCTGGTGACGCCGATAAATTTGTGTTTGGGATGTCCCAGGGGTAGCAGTGTGTAATTGATGATTTCTGCGGTTGCAGTTAACGCGCCTGCCGTCCACCATGGCCATTGTTTTTTGAGCCAGGAAGCGCTGTTGCGGTTTTCGAAGATAGCCATGATAATACCTCCTTGTAAGAAAAGAAAGTGTGAGATGTAACCTAATTTACTATAGCAAATTCAGACATGGTTATCCATAGTGGATTTTTTATGGGCGCCATAACAAAAAGTTATACCACTTTTCATTCAGCGCATTTGTTATTTGGCTTCAATTGGTTGTGCGCATTACAATAAAGTCTCACAACTCGCCTCTCATCTTCGAGGCAAAATGCTTCTGGCCTTTCTTCTTTGATCTAGCCGCCTCACCTCTTTCCTTCTGGTCTGATCCTTTTTGATTTCTTCTCATGTTTGGCTGTACTGAAAAAACCTTCAACACGGAGGCACAGAGCGCACGGAGGAAGAAAAAGGTGAGACTTGGAGAGAAATTCCTCTGTGAACTACCACTATTTTCTCCGTGTCCTCCGTGTCTCCGTGGTGAAATGACCTTTTTGCAGTGGAGCCATGTTTAGCCTCCATCAGGTAGAGATTTTTCAGACCGTCGCCGCTGAAGGCAGCATCAGTCGCGCTTCCGAGGCGCTTTATCTGTCTCAGCCCGCGGTCAGCCAGCATATCCGGGCGTTGGAGAAGGATATCGGGGTGCAGTTGCTGGTTCGAGGCAGACGCGGCGTCACATTGACGCCCGCTGGCGAAGTGTTCTTGAAGTATTCCCGGCAACTGTTGCGCTTATCTCGCGAGGCTCGCGAATCAACCGTTCTCGCTGCTCAAAATGGGCGGCGACAGCGATATTTGCATATCGGCGCAACGCCCGGCATCGGCGCTTGCCTGATGCCTCATTGGATGAACGATTTTTATTCATTCAACCCTCAGATAACCCTGGCGCTCAAGGTGCTTTCGACCTCTGAGCTGGTGCGTCGACTGTCGGGCCCCGACATCGCTTTTGCCGTGGTGGGGGATGTCATCAGCCGATCCTCCATGGTGGAGGTCGCTCATCTTTGGGATGAAGAGGCTGTGATCGTTGTGGGGCGAGGACATCAGCTTTGGGACAAATCGACCGTCAGTGCTGAAGAACTGGCCAGGCATTCCTTTGTGATGAGAGAAAACAACTCCTTGGCTCATGCCTGGGAGCTGCAAACCCTGGCCGAATTTGGGGTCAATCCCCGAACTGTGGCCGAGTTCAATACGACAGCGGCTATCAAACAGGCGGTTGGTTCTGGCATGGGCCTCGCTTTGCTACCCTGTTTCGCTATCAAAAATGAGCTGGAATCAGGAAGGTTGAAGGGTGTGCGATTGGTTGAGGGCGTTCTGCGTCGTCCCGTTCATCTGCTATGGACGCCGACAAGTTTGCAACTGCCTGGCGCTGAGGCGTTTGTGCAATTTTTGGCTCGCAATCTGGATAGACTGCCCGTGCACCCTGTCGGGTTAGCGGAATCACATGCGCTGCTCTCCCTTGCGAACCCAATCAGTTCTAACGTTCCCTGATGCGCACCATGACGTCCCGCCGCCATCATCCATTTCTCCTCCTGATTCTGCTGGTTTATCTGGCGCTGGGCGCGGGATACGCCCTGCTGACGCCCCTGTGGCAGGCGCCCGATGAGCCCGCGCATTTCAACAACATCGCACACATCGCGACCACCGGAAGGCTGCCCGTGCTGCGGGCCGGGGATTATGATCAGGCGTATCTCGAAAAACTGAAGGCCCAGCGCTTCCCGCCCGAGCTCTCCATCGAGCCCGTGCGCTACGAGGGGCATCAGCCGCCGCTGTACTATCTGCTGATGACGCCCGTGCTGTGGATGTTGCAGGGCGCGGGGCTGGCCGTGCAGGTTTGGGCCTTGCGTCTGCTCAATGTGGGCGTGGGCGCACTGGTGATTTTGTTCATCTGGCTCAGCTCCCGTCGTCTTTTTCCCAAACGCCCGCGGGCGGCCCTGCTGGCCGCAGGATTCGTCGCGTTTCTGCCCATGCACATCGCCATGAGCGCGGCCATCAACAACGACGCGTTGGCGGAGCTGTTCATCGCCGCGGTCATGTTCCGGCTGCTGGCCGCGCTGGAGGAGGAGACGTCGCCCGGGCAATGGGCCGTGACGGGCCTGCTCATCGGCCTGGGACTGCTGACCAAATTCCAGGCCTACATCCTCATTCCCCTGGCGGGAGCGGTGTGGCTGTGGCAGTTGTGGCGCGGCTGGCGGACGCACGCGCTTTCGGTGGGGCTGTGGCTGAGCGGCGCGGCCCTGGCGCTGCCCGCCCTGCTGTTGCCTCTGCCCTGGTGGCTGCGCAACATGCGCCTCTACGGCCTCAGCGATCCCTTTGGCCTCGACCGGCACAACGCGGTGGTGGTGGGTCAGCCCCGCACGCTGGATTGGATCGCAGCCCACGGGTGGGCGGGCTACCTCGATCGCTTCATCACCTTCACTTTCCGCTCCTTCTGGGGCGTTTTCGGGTGGATGGGCGTGTTCATGGACGCCCGCGTCTATCTTCTCATCACCCTGCTCTCATGCCTGATGGTCGCGGGCGGGCTCTATCAGCTCTGGCGCTGGCGCCGCGGCCAGATCCGTCTCACCCGTTTTCAGACGCGGGGCCTGGGGCTCTTGCTGCTGCATCTGGGCCTGGTGGCCGCGGCCTATCTTTGGTACAACCTGGACTTCGTCCAGCATCAGGGGCGCTACTTCTTCCCCGCGCTGCTTCCCATCAGCATCTTCGCCGCAATCGGATTGCTGGGCCTGTTTTCTCCTGGCGGCAGTCGTTGGGGCGCAGTGACCGCGCTGGTGCTGCTGGGCTTCTGGCTGGGCGCGGGCGTGGTCTCTGGCGATGTGAACAAGTGGGCGCTGCTGCTGCCCGGCGGCGCGGCCGCGATTTTGTTCGGGCGGGCGCGTTGGCCCCGGGGCGGGGCGTTCTGGTGGGGCCTGGCGACCGAGGGGCTTATGGCCCTCATCGCGCTCTACGCACTCTTTGGCGCGATCTTGCCGCAGTTGCAACTGCTAAGGTAGTCTGTCTGTTTTCGCTGGCTTGGCTTCTGCTGCGGCAGGCCCCCCCTCACTCCCCCCGCT
>JALWDV010000799.1 GCA_027036755.1 Anaerolineae bacterium | reverse complement strand
CAAACGTCAAAAAGAGCCTGTTTCGCCACGTTTTGACGTTTGACGCTTTACGTTTGACGTGCTTTGCCAGGCGTTGACCCTATTGAAATTGTAAAGCTGATGGAAGGACGATCTGAACCATGCCCAAAAAACGTAACTACTAAGGTCTCATCACCACTTTTTGCCACGAAGACACGAAGGATAACGAAGGCACGAAGTATTTTCTTTATTTTTCCCTTCGTGTCTTTGAAAAGCTTCGAGCCTTCGTGGCTTTTTGAGGCTTAAAGTCGAGTACGTTAGCAGTTACCAAAAAACGCCAACATCATCGCTGAGGATGGCGTTGGCGTAAGAAGATGGCGGGAGGATGACCGGCGTCAGTGCACCCGAGCGCCGCAGGCGGGACAAAATCGGTCGCCCGGATTGAGTCGAGTGCCGCATTGAGGACAATAGCGAGCCGGGCCTGCAGTAGCAGCAGCCGGGGCTGTGACCATGACCGGCCGCGCGGCTGTGCGCCCCCGGCGCTCCGCCCGCACCTGCTCCTCGATCTGCTCGTCCCATTCGGGCGGGACCAGGTTGGCCTCTCGCTTGTCGATGGCCTTGAGCACGCTGGCCGCCTGCCGCTTGAGGCGGGTGACCTGGCGTTCGTAGTCTTCGGGCGAGAGTTTGCCCGTATCGAGATCGAATTTGGCCTCGCGAATGGCCTGATAAAGCTGATCCCGCCTGGTGTAGAGGGCCAGTAATTTGGGGTCTACGGCCTCATCGGGCGCTGACGGCGCGCTGGGCTTGAAAAAGGGCAAGAGGACGATGATCCCCGCCAGGAGAAAAAGGAAAAATGCGATGATGATCCACATGGGCGGTGTACTGTGATAAGTTTATGCGGGTTGGGGTGAGGGTTGGCGGGCGGGGATTCGTTGCGGCGCGCGGGCCTTTGTGGGCCACAACGCGAACATCGTGCCAAAGACCATGACCAGGCCGCCGATCCACATCCACAACATCAGAGGATTGACGAAGATCTCGAATGCGGCCAGTTCGCCGCCCCGCTCGTAGCCATTGAGCACCACATACACATCCTCGAGGATGCTGGTGTGCAGGCCCACTTCGGTGGTCGGGCCCATGTCTCGGGCGGCGCGGGAGGAGTAGAAGTTCATGCTGGGCTTGAGAACAGCCACATTTCGATTGCCTTGCGTGACGACGACCGTGGCCGTCACCTCGTCATGGTTCGAGGCTTTGCGCTGATCCAGGCCCGTGTAAGTGAAGGTGTAGCCGCCCAGTTCCACCGAATCGTTGAGCGCGATGCTGGATTTGAGATTGTGCTGGAAGGCCACCGCGCCCACCATGCCAAAGGCCATGAGCACCACGCCGAAGTGTACCAGATAGCCGCCGTAGCGCCGCTGGTTGCGGGCCATCACGCTGCCCAGGGCCCGCAGCCAGTTCTCGCCCGTGGCCCGACGCCGGGACGCTGCTCCCCGGTAAAATTCCCAGATGATGGTTCCCAACACCAGCGCAGCCAGAGCCCAGGCAAGGATGGGGACCCAGTTGCGGGTGATGAGAATGAACACCGCGCCGGCCACGGCCAAGGCCAGAGCTACGGGCACGGCCAGGCTCTTTTGTAGCATCTCGCCCGATGTGCGCCGCCAGCCCAACAACGGGCCGATGCCCATCAGTAATAAAATGCCCAGGAAGATGGGGCCATCCACCTTGGTGAAATAGGGCGCGTTCACCGCGATCTTCGTGCCCGAGGCCGCCTCGGAGATGATGGGGAACAGGGTGCCGAAGAGGGTGACGAAGGCCGAGACCACGAACAGCACATTCACATAGAGGAAAGCCGCTTCGCGGCTCAGGAGCGAGTCCAGCTCCGCGTCCGACTGCAGGTCGGGCAGGCGATACCAAAGCAGGATGAGATAGGCGAAAAAGGTGACGATGATGAAGGCCAGGAAGAGCGGGCCGATGTTGGAGATCGCGAACGCGTGCACCGAATCGATGATGCCGCTGCGGGTGATGAAGGTGCCGATGATCACCAGCCAGAAGCCCAAAAAGGCCAAAATCATGTTCCACACCTTCAACATGCCCCGCTGCTCCTGGATCATAATGCTGTGCAGGAACGCGGTGGCGGTGAGCCAGGGGATGAGCGAGGCGTTCTCCACTGGATCCCAGGCCCAGAAACCGCCCCATCCCAGTTCCAGATATGCCCACTGGCTGCCCAGAATGATGCCGATGGTGAGGAACATCCAGGGGATGAGATTCCAGACGCGAACGCGTTTGACCCAACTGTCATCCAGATCGCCCGAGAGCAGGCTGGCCGCGGCGTAGGCGAAGGGCAGCGCCAGGCCCACGTAGCCCAGGTAGAGGAAGATGGGATGCGCGACCATCCAGTAATTTTGCAGCAACGGATTCAATCCCGTGCCATCCGCGGGGATGAAGAGCGACGCGCCCGCGGGCCTGAACACCGCGCCGATGGTGGCGCCATCGGGCAGCACCCACAGCCGGTTGAAGGGGTTGGATGCAAAAAGGGAGATGATGAGGAAGAAAAGCTGGACGCTGAGCAGAGTGGCCACCAGCCACGGGCCTCGTTTGGACTCCTTGTCCCAGATGCTGGCCACCATCGCGGAGGAGTAGAGGGCCAGCAGGAAGCTCCAGAACAGCAGGGACCCCGATTGCCCGCCCCACAGGGTGGCGATTTTGTAGAACATGGGCAGAGCCCGCTCGCTGTGGCTCGCCACATACTCGTTGGAGAAATCATCGGTGGCCAGCATGTACACCACGGCCAGCGTGGCGATGAGGATCAGGATGGAGATGACATAAAGCGTGTTGCGGCCGCTGGCGGCCAGCGCCGGGTCTTTGCGACGTGCGCCCAGAATGCTAACGCCTATTCCGTAAAAGGTGAGGATGAAGGCGATGAGCAGAACGATGTATCCGAGATCAGACATAAGGCTTTTGGGTCACTCCTGGGGGGCGGAAGCGTGTAAAAGATTCTGGATGTACTCATCCAAAACCGAGGCGCTGGGAAAGGCTCCAACGAAATAATCCTGCACATTACCGTTGGCGTCGATGAAGAAGGTTTCGGGCACGCCCTGCACATGGTAGGCGTTGTAAACCTTGCCGCCCTTGTCCAGTGCGTTGGGATAGGTGACGTTGTAGCATTGCAGCCAGGCCCGGGCGTTTTTATCCTGATCCAGATGCGAAAGGCCCAGGAACATCACCTTGCCCTGGTAATGCCGCCAGGCGCTTTCCAGCAGCGGCTGTTCATCCTTGCAGGTGGTGCACCAGCTCGCCCAAAAATTGATGACCACCGGCGTTCCGCGCAGATCCGAGAGCTTGATGGTGATCTGATCGTAATCTTTGGGGCGAGGCTGGTTCACGTCATCCACGCAGTAGCGGCCATAATTTGAGCCGAAAAGATCGACCAGAGCGGGCTGCAACACATCGGGGGGCAACGGTTCGCTGGTGTAGGTGGTCATGCTGAAGTCGGGCGCTTTGCCCGAATCGGCCCGCTGGGAGGGAGGGTGCAGGATGCCGTAGTAGAATACGGCGAACAGGGTCGCGCCGACAACGGCGATGATGATCAGCATGATGATTCCGCCGCGGCCGGAGCTTTTTTCCGCGGCGTCATTCCTGGCGTCGGTCATGTTACAAATCCCCTTCCAATTCCTGTTCGACTCGGGCCAGATATTCATCTTCGATTTCCAACTCGGGCCCGGTGACGGATGTGGCCGCCGCATCGCCCGCGGGAGCGGCGGGCAGCGGCGTTGCTGGCTGCGGTTTCTTCTTCGTCCATTTCTTGCTCATCCAAAAGGCGAAGCCCAGCCCGGCGATGACCAACACCAGCGGCGTGATCCACGCCATCAGGTTGATGCCCTCTTTGGGCGGCTCGCCCAGGATGACCACGCCGTACTGATCGACGAATTCATCGATGATCTCCTGCTTGGTCTTGCCCTCCAGCAGCATCTCGTCGATCATGTCCCGCATTTGCTGGCAGACTTTCTGTTCGCACTCGTCCAGCCGCACGCCCTGGCAGATGGGGCACCACAGCTCGGTTTGAATATCGATGGCCGCAGCTTGTTGCTCGGGCGAGAGGTTGTGGGGGTTGTTGGGATCGACGCCCTGGGCCAGCGCCGCGCTGGCGGTCGTCAACAAAATGATGAGGATGAAAGCAATCAGCAGTGATTTTTTCATAGATCGATTGGCGGGGAGAGAAAATGGACGCGTCCAAAATTGATTATACCTGAATCATACCATGTCTGGCTGAGCAGGCATAGGATGGGAGATTAAAGGAAGATTAGTATCCGCTCAACCGACTTGGCGTATCGTCAGGACAATGCCCGCGACCAGCAGAGGGACGAGGAGGCAGATGAGCGGCAGCAGCCACACGCCCGCGTTCCCCTTCTTTCCCGCCACCTCCCAATGATCGATCCTCAGCTCGTCCTGCGCCCGGATTTTGATGAAACCAAACTCGTCGGCGCGGATTTTCAGCGGTTTGTCGCCGCTGATCTCGTAATTTTTTGGCTCGCGTCCTCCCACCTTCACTTGCACCCGCGCGGGAGGCGCGTCGGGCGGGGCGTAGACGATGAGCCGCTTGCCCGCCACGCGCAGGCCCAGCGCTCCCCCGGCCGAGAGGACGCCCGCCTGGCCCAGGCTGGCGTTGTCATCCTCCTCGATGTGATAAGAATCCGAGCCGAGGCCCCAGAAATCGGGAGGATGCGCGCCCGGATACATCTGCATGAGATGCGCGCCATCCTGATTGGCGTATTGCTTGATGGTTTCGTAGGCGGGCGTGGGCGTGAAGTCGGGCTCCAGCAGACGGAAGTAGTATTCGGGTTTGCCCTCCTGCTTCCACTGGTCGGTGGGGCGTTTAAGATACCACACATTGGCCACGCCCAGCCAGGGCCATTCTTTTTGGATGCGCTGGTAGGCCTGAACCAGGTATCGGGCCTGTTGCGCCTCGGTGACCTGCCCGAAGCGCTTGTCCGGCACATCGTCGGGCGCCGCGTTCCAGTTCATTTCGCTGATCCAGATGGGCTTGTGCGCGTCGCCGTTGGCCACCATCAGGTCGCGCATGAACAGCGGGCGGGAGAAGTTGAGGACGCGGGGGTTCATGCGGCGGTCGGTGGGGCCCGACCACAGGCCGTAGCCCTGCATGGCCACGATGTCGAAGCAATCGGTTGCGCCTGCATCGTACATGCGCTGCATGAAGAGGAAGTCGTTGAGCGCATTGCCGGGCGGCTCCGCGGCCGGGTCCAGGACGATGGTGGAGGCCATGGCGCCGTTGATGATGACCACGTTGGGGTCCGCGGCCCGGGCTGCGTCTGCGGCCAGGCACAGCAGCCGGGTGTAATCCTCGGGGCTGATGGCGTAGTCGCCCCATTCGGGATAGATGTTGGGCTCGTTCCAGAGCTGATAGTAGCGGATGCGGCCCTTGTAGCGGCTGACCAGTGCGTAGACGAAGTCCGCGAAGTCCTGATAATCGTCGGGTGGCGCGTAGGGGCCCACCTGGTTGCCCTGCGCCCGGGTCCAGGCGGGCGGGTTGCTCACCCGCACGATGAGCTCCATGTCGTACTTTTCGGCCAGATCGACGATGTGGTCGTATTTTTCCCAGGCGGAGCGGGCGGGCTCGTGCCGCCGATCCTCGAAGTCCCCCTTGCCGTGGATCTCGATATCTTCCCAGGGGAACTCCTGGCGTAGCCAGTGGAAGCCCGCTGCCGCGGCCATCTGCACGCTTTTTTCCCGCACCGCGGGGTCGGGTTCTTGTTCCAAAAAGGTGTTGACGCCAAAGGGATTGACGCCGCTGTGGGCCGCGGGGATGTCGGGCGCGGTGTGCACCCTGGGGCGCAGCATGTCCGCGGTCAGATCGCTGACGCCCTTGAGTTGTGCGGAGAAGCTCTCTTCTCCCGTCCGGTTGTACAATATCCCTGTGCGCCAGAAGATAGCCAACAGCAGGGTCAGGGTGAGGATGGGGATGGGAACGAAGAGCGCGATGGCCAGCTTGCGCAGTTTTTGGGGATCGTTGAAGAATTTCACGATGAGAGAACCTCAACGCAAAAACGTGAAACGTTAGCTGAAACGGCGCAGGCCAGCGTTTCACGCATCACGTTTCACGTTTTGGATGGAAGGTCGAGATCAGTTTGAAAGAATGCGTCGGACGGGCGTCAATTCTTGTAGAAGGTGATGCCCGTGCACTGCACGCTATCGTTGATGGTCATTTGCCATTTATCCGAAAGGGGCGTGAGATCGCCGAAGCCGGTGCTCTCGGTCTGACCGCCCGGCGGCAGCGGTTCGTTGGGACAAGGCACCACGTAGATCTCAACGGGCGTGCCCTTGGGCGCGGGGCCGCCAAAGGGCGAGAAGCCCCAAACGCCGCTGCCAACGCCGTCGCAGCCGGAGCATTTGGTGTTGCGCGGGCCATAGAAGGCGATATGGACGCAAACGCCGTTGAGGGGGTTGTTGTTGCGGTCGCGCACGAAGCCGTTGAAATAGGTCTGGCCCGGATTGGGGTCGCAGCGCCAGGTGTCCTTTCCTAGCGAGTAGGGATAACTGGGCTTGGGCGGCTGGGTGGGCGCGGGCGTGGGC
>JALWDV010000798.1 GCA_027036755.1 Anaerolineae bacterium | reverse complement strand
TCCGGCTAGCCCCGCAGGGGCGCTGTTTCTAGCCGGGGGACTTCATCCCCCGGCGCTGGCCGCGGGCGCGAAGCGCCCCGTTAATGAATGGATTATTTTAACTTTCCAACTCATTTGGGACGCACCCTTATAATTTCATGCGGTCAACGCCCGACAAAGCGCGTCAAACGTAAATCGTCATCTGCACAATTATCACGCCCAACAAAAAGCCCCCGCGGCTTTCCGCGAGGGCTCTCATCTCGGTATTTGCTTTGGGTGCGTCCCATTTCGGTTGGAAGGCTGGGCGACGCAGGTCGCCCTTCAGCCCGCAGGGCTCAATAGAGCGACTTCAGTCGACGCTTTGGGCAGGTGGCAGGCATTGGCCGAATGAATTCAGTCTCTTGGGGACAGGCCCCCTCCTTTGCTTCCTCCCCCGCTCCGAGGGCGGGGGAGGAGATATGGAAGGTTGATGGCCCTGCCCCGAAGGCGGGCCTGCGCCCGCCAACTTGGTTCTCAACTCATTTGGGACGCATCCATTTGCTTTTGGCCCGCTACGCCCGGATCTCCTGCCGCTGAAACAGCACGTAGCCCAAAGCGAAGAGGAGAATAGTGGCCGCGATGAGCCCTGTGAACTGGGGCCAGATCAGCAGCAGGCTCTGCGCCAGGGGCAGGGGCGAACCGGGGATGGCGCCTTGCGGCAGCAGGGGCAGCAACAATCCCAGCCCCACCTGACGCACCGCCGGATTCAGCAGCGCCGCCAAGATCTCGCCATAGAGGAAGGTGGGCGAGAACCGAGCCAGGGATATCTGCCATTGCGCCTGGGCGATGACTTCCTGGGGCAACCCCATCCGCACCGGGCTGATGACGTTGGCGAAGAGCCCGGCCAGGATGTTCCAGAAGATGAGGAAGAAGAGCCAGGCGGCCAGACTGGCCATGGCCGCGGCGGATGGCTGCCGGAACACGATGGAAAAGACCATAGCCAACGCCAGCCAGACGCCGCCATAGAAGATGGTGGCCAACAGGAAGAGCAGCAGACGGGCCACTGTCTCGCCGCTGGGGGGCACGCCCAGGCCGATAAGCCCCAGGCCGATGATCAGCAACCAGATGACGGTGAGCACCAGGGTCAGGGTGAAAAACGAGGCCAGGAACTTGCCGAACAGCAGTGCATCCCGATAGATGGGCTGGGAGAGAATGCGCGAGAGGGTGCGCCGGTTGAACTCGCCATTGATGGCGTCGAAGGAGAGGGAGATGGCGATGAGCGGCACCAGAATGCTCAGGAACTCAACGAAAGAGGGGATGGGCGGCTTGCTGACGGTGAACAGCTTGAGGAAGAGGAAAGGATCGCGGCCAATGCTCTCGCGGATCTGCGACATGGCCGCATAGACCGCGCCCACCGCGGTGAGCAGGATCAGCATCTCCAGAATGCGCATCCGGGAGCTGGTGAGCAGATCGGCCATCTCTTTGAAGACAACCGCCCACAGGCCCGTCCAGGGCGAGCCCTCGCGGGCGCGGCGGCTTATCTCAAGCTGCTTGCTTGACGCGGTCATGTTCCACCTCCTGGAAATAGCGAACATAAATATCGTCCAGACTGGGCGCTTCGACATTCAGGCTAAGCAGACGCCCGTCGGCCAACACCGCGGCTCGGGCCGTCTCGGCTCGCAAGTCGCCCTGAGCCCGCACCTCATACCGGTTGCGGCCCAGATAAGCCACCTCGGTGACGCCCTTCACCTGTTGCAGCGCCCGCTCGATGGCCTTTCTGTCGCCTTCCACTTCCAGCTCGATGCGATAGCCGCCCTTCATGTACTGCCGGGCCAGCTCCTCCACCGTGCCCGAAAGGCCCATCCGGCCCTTGTAGAACAGGCCCACCCGGTCGCACACCGCCTGCACCTGATGCAACAGATGCGAGGCCAGCAACACGGTGATGCCCTCATCCTTGAGCTGGCGGATGATGTTGAGGAATTCATGCGCGCCCTCCGGGTCCAGCCCCTGAGTGGGTTCATCCATGATGATCATGCCCGGCTGCTTGATGAGCACATCGGCCACGGCCAGACGCTGGCGCATGCCTCGGGAGAAAGTCTTCACCGGGTTGTCCATCACCTCTCCCAGGCCAAGCCGCTTCAGGGCTTCTTCGATGCGCTTCATGGCCTCCTTGCGGGGAATGCCGTTGAGGCGGGCCGTATAGAGCAGATTCTCCTTCGCGGTCAGGTCGTCATAGAATCCCACCTGATCGGGGATGTAGCCGACCCGGGCCTTGACGCTGAGAGGCTGGCGGGCCGGGTCCAGACCCAACACCCGCACTTCGCCCGCGGTGGGCTCAGTCAGGCCCAGCATCATCAAGATGGTGGTGGTCTTGCCGGAGCCATTGGGCCCCAACATGCCGAATATCTCACCCTGGTGGATGGTCATATCCAGATTATTGACCGCCACCACCTGATCGTAACGCTTGGTGAGTTTGCGGGTTTCGATGACAGGTTTGCTCATGGCGTCCTCCTTCCGCCTTATCGGCGGCCAAAGCGGACCACGGCCAGAGCAACCACAGCCACGGCAATGGCAATCAGGGCGATGCCAATGACGCCCCACAGGGTGGAGGTGCGCACGGTGATGCGGAAGTCAGCAGACTTGCTGGCGCCCTCCGCGGGCTTGGCCCGCACGGTCACGATGTAATCGCCGGCAATGGCTTTATCGCCGGGCCGCACATTGGCCGTGACTTCCACCTGCTTTCCCACCTCGATTTCATCGATGGTCTTGGGATCGAAATCCACCTTCCAGCCCGAAGGCGAGGTGGCGCTCAGCTCGACATTGTGGGCCGCCGCCGTGCCATTGTTGATGATCAGCACCTTGATGGGCGATTCCTTGCCCGCGTACGCTTCGCCCGAAAGCCGTCCATCGGGCCCGCTCACCTTCAATTCCGGCTGGCCCGCCACCTCGATGGTCAAATCCAGTTGCGTTTGCACATCGCCGCCCTGGGCCAGCACCTTCAGGGGATAAGAGCCCGCGGGGACGACGCCGAAAGCCTTGGCTTCCACCGAGATGCGCTTGGAGCTATTGGCTTCCACCGGCAGACTGGTGATATCCTTGCCCGACAGCTTGAAATTCACCGCGAAACCTGCGGGCGCATCTGCGATGAGATTCACATCCAGGTCTTCATCGCCTTCATTTTTCAGGGTTGTATTGAAACGGAACGTGCTGGTGGGCGTCCCTTTCAGCGTGGGAAGATCTGTGGTGAAAGTCAGCTTGGGAGGCAGCTTCTCCTCCACCGTCAACGAAAGAGGCAGCGTCGCGGTTGTTCCCTGCCCCTTGGCCACCACCACAAACTGATAATCGCCCGCGGCCACATCAGCGGGGGGCTCCAACTTCAGGTCCACGGTGACGTCATTATCCGTCGTCACATAAGCCGATTTGATGATGCGTCCCGAGCCCCGGAAAGTCGCATTCCACCCGTCGGGCAGTTCCTTCATATCCAGCGTGACGATCTGATCCTTCGTTTCCGTCTTCAGCGTCAGCGGAAAACTGACAGTCTTCCCAGGCTCCGTCACCTGCGCAGGATATTTGGTGTAGAGGCTCAGCTCCTTGCCGCCATCCTGCGCCAGAGCGGGCGCCTGAGCGCCAATCACAAAAATCAGAGAAAGAACCAATGCTGCAATAATGAAACGTCGCATTGTCTGACCTCCATATTTTCTTCGATGAGTGAGATTTGGATGTAGGCGCGTCAAAAAAAGGCGCGTTACAAACCATTTAACGCGCTGGTTCGTTTGCAGAGTATTTGCGTTGGATTAAGAAAACATTAGAAAGGCGGGGCCTGCCGCCGCACAGCCGGACCAGCAATTTCAAATGGGTGCGTCCCATTTCGGTTGGAATCGTTTGCCACGTCCGCCCGGCGATGAAGTCGCCGGGCTACAAAACAGCGCCGGATAAATCCGGCTAGCCCCGCAGGGGCGCTGTTTCTAGCCGGGGGACTTCATCCCCCGGCGCTGGCCGCGGGCGCGAAGCGCCCCGTTAATGAATGGATTATTTTAACTTTCCAACTCATTTGGGACGCACCCTAATGATTTGACCTGGCGGCTTTCGTTCACCTCCCGGAGGTCGGAGCGATAAAAAAGACCCCCGACGATGCGGGGGCCTGATGGCGTGCGATTGCGATGGGCGGGATTTAGATGTTGGCCGAGTGCCACCACTCGAAGTGATCCCGATCCAGCACCTGGGCGGAGGGCATGGGATAGTAGATGAGCCCGTCCATGTTGCCGATGTAGATGCCGGTGTTGATGGTGCGGTAGGGATGCTCCACTGTGTGGGTGCGATCCACCATCTTGGTGTGGATGTTTTTGTTCTTCAGGGCCAGCAGCGCGTCGCGCAGGATGGGAATGAAGTCGTAAGGCAGGTCGCCGATGTCGCCATTGGCCGGGTCTGCATCCAGGTTCCCCAGCTTCAGATCGATGTAGGCCAACGCGGGGAAGGAGATGAGATTATCGGGATCGTGGGCCATAAAACGATAGAATTCCTGGGGATCGTAAGTGCTGGCCACCAGCACCGAAACCGGAGCGACCTCCTGGTAGAGGTAATAATTCTGATTGTATTCAGGGAAATCCGTGCTTTTTTCCAGCGGCAGCACCTTGCCGTATCGAGTCGTCAGATACAACTTCCCCATCACATCCAGAGGGACGTGCTCCAGCACGCGATAGGTGGCGACGTAAACCGATTTTTTGGGCGCGCCGTTTTCATGGGGGACGCATCGGGCCAGCGCCTCGTCGATGCGGAAGAAGGGATGTCGGAATTCAGGGTCGATTTCGATGAAAATCGCCTGCTCGCTATGTTTTTTCTTGTCGCCAACGGTATAGTATTCGCCGAATTCTTCGGGAGGAAGCATCGAGGCGATGAGGGCTTCGGGGATGAGCGAAAGATAAAGGTGTTGGGTCATGGCGGGCCTCCTGAAGGAAGTGATGATGAATGTCGTATTTCAAACCCATTATAGCACTGATTATCCTGTTTTCGGGAACGAAATGGGGCGCAGGATGGCCTATTGACTTTGAATCCATGCTTGCAGCCGGGCGAGCGCGTCCCGAAGCCGCTGCAATGTGGTCTCGCGGCCCACCGCGACCAGGGTGGCGAACAGGGGCGGGGCCACTTTCTTGCCCGTGACAGCCTGGCGGATGGGAGAGAAGACCTGGCCTGCTTTCAGCCCCATATCCTGGGCCAGGCCGCGCAGGACCCGCTCCAGCATCTCTTCATCCCAGCTTTCCACCTGCGCCAGCGTGGCGATGATGTTGCTCAGGATGTCGACGGTCTGCTCGGGCGTGGTCTTGCGGGGAACCAGCAGTTTGGGGTCGCCGATGTCGATTTCATCCGCAAAGATGAAGTCGATGAGGGGCGCGGCGTCGGTGAGCTTTTTCAAGCGCTCCTGGATGGCGGGAGCGATGATGCGCAGGCGTTCATCTTGGGCCAGCTCCTCTTCGGGGACGCCCAGGTCGCGACTGAGGTAGGGAATGAGCCGCTGCACCAGCTCGTCGATGCTGAGCATGCGGATGTAGACGCCGTTCATCCATTCCAGCTTTTCCGCGGGAAAGCGGGCCGGGCCGGGGTTGATGTTTTTGAGATCGAAGTGCTTGATCGCAGTTTCCCGGTCGTAGATCTCGGTGTGATCGTCCAGGGACCAGCCGATGCCGCTGAGGAAGTTGAACAGGGCCTCGGGCAGATAGCCCAGCTCGGGGAATTCGTGCAGCATGACGGGGATGGTTGAGCCATCGGGCGTGTTCAAGGCCCGCTTGCTGATCTTGCCCTTGCCGCTGGGTTTGAGGATGCTGGGCGTGTGTGCGAAGATGGGCAGGTTCCAGCCGAACGCGTGGTAGAGATGCACGTGCAGGGGCGCGGAGGAGATCCATTCCTCCCCGCGAATGACGTGGGTGATTTCCATGTCGTGGTCATCCACCACCACGGCCAGGTGATAGGTGGGATAGCCGTCGGCCTTGAGCAGCACCGCGTCCTGCAATTCTGCGTTGTTGAAGGTGACTTCGCCGCGGATGAGATCGTTGAAGGTGACGCTGCCTTCCAGGGGGACGGCCAACCGCACCACCCACGAGCGGCCTTCCGCTTCTTTCGCGGCCCGCTCCTCGGGCGTGAGCCAGCGGCAGCGGCGGTCGTAGCCGATCTTCTCTTTGTTGGCCTGCTGCTTTTCCCGCATCTCGGCCAGCTCTTCGGGTGTGCAGTAGCAGCGATAGGCGTGGCCGTGCTCGACCAGCCAGTCCGCGGCCTCCTGATATTTGGTCAATCGCTGCGACTGGATGTAGGGGCCGTGAGGCCCGCCCGCGTCGGGGCCTTCATCCCAATCGAGCTTCAGCCAGCGCAGGCCCTCGATGATTTTATCCAGGGCGTCGGGCACGAAGCGCTTGCGGTCGGTGTCTTCGATGCGGAGGATGAACTGGCCGCCGGTGTGTCGGGCGTAAAGCCAGGCGAAGATGGCGGTGCGGGCGCCGCCGATGTGGAGATAGCCGGTGGGGCTGGGGGCAAATCGGGTTCGGGCGGGTGTTGTCATGGGAATCGGATTTGGGAAAGGGAGATTTGTTGTAACTGCTAAAGT
>JALWDV010000797.1 GCA_027036755.1 Anaerolineae bacterium | reverse complement strand
CTTCGCGCCCGCCGCCAGCGCCGGGGGATGAAGTCCCCCGGCTAGAAACAGCGCCCCTGCGGGGCTAGCCGGATTTATCCGGCGCTGTTTTGTAGCCCGGCGACTTCATCGCCCGGCGGACGTGGCAGACGCCACTCGGCAACGCTTGGCGACGGACGGTCGGCAAAATTTGCCCCCAAATTGGAACGCACCCGTTGAGCGACAACCTGTCAAATCATCCGGGATGCCCTAGAAAAAACGCCGGGGAGAGATGCAACACAATCCGCCCCCTGCGGGGAAGCGTTACAAATGATCACTGCGGCCCGGTGACCCACAACGGCCGGGCCAGGTTGATGGGCCGCACGTTGTTGCCCGCGCCACTCTTCTGCGATGCGTCCGGGCCCGGATACAATCCAACCAGCCGCCCTTCGCCATCCAGCGCCGGCGCGCCGATGTTGGACTGACTCAAGGCGATGTCCGTCACAATCCATCCCCGCTCGGCCTGAATCGCTGTATCGGGCAGAAAAGCAACCGCCCGCCCTTCGCCCAGGGCCAGCGCCTTGCCCAGCGATGGCCCAACGCCCTCGCCTCCCGTCGGGAAACTGATGACGGCAATCGCGTCATCGGGCTGCAATGCGTCGGAATCGCCCAAAGGAATGGCCCGCAAACGAAAGCTGTTGGGCAGGGGCGAACCATCCCGCAGTGCATAAATCTGCAACACCGCCATATCGCGCTGGCGATCCGCCCGCACCACATGGGCCAGATACCAGACGAGATCGCCCGTTTGGCCGCCTTCGGCGGGCATGACCCCCACCATCACCTGATTGCTGCGATTGTAAGAACGCCCGGTGACCGGATTGATCGCCACGCTGTAGGCGGTGAGGATGCGACCCTTCTTGGTGAGGATGACGCCCGTGCCCGCCCGACCATTGGGCGTATCACCCATGGGCGTCAGCACAAACACAGTGGCCCGAATGGCGTCTGCGTAACGGGCGTAAGGAGACGGGGCGGGAGTGGGCGTAGAAGCCCGGGTGAACCCAGGCAGCATGGCCAATCCCACAGCAACCAAACCCAACAGCCCCATAAGCGCGCCCAACACCACATAAGGCGTGGCGGATGGCTTTTTGCGGGCGGGCGTGGCGGGCGTCGTCGGAGACGCGGGAGGAGGCTCGGGCGGCGCGTACATCATCCGCAATTGGGTGCTCCCCACCTGGATGACATCCCCATGCTTCATCAAACGCGGCGCGTCGATCCGCTCGCCATTGAGCCAGACGCCGTTGGCGCTGCCTCGATCGTATAGCCACGCCTCCTGACCCCGCACGCGAATGTAGGCGTGATGTCTGGAAACGCCGGGATCGCTGAGGACGACGTCGTTATCGGGCGTGCGGCCAATGCTCAGGCCATCCTCTTCGTTTTCACTGATGGGATATCGATAGCCAGAGGGCTCGATGAGAAACCAGGGCATAATGATGACTCCACTGCAAAAAGGTCATTTCACCACGGAGACACGGAGGACACGGAGAAAATAGTGGTAGTTCACAGAGGAATTCCTCTTCAAGTCTCACCTTTTTCTTCCTCCGTGCGCTCTGTGCCTCCGTGTTGAAGGTTTTTTCAGCATAGCCAATGATGTGTGGTGATCAGAATGAGGCAATTGGACGGGCGTTCACTTTATCCTACGCCACGAGACGCCCGGAAGTTCCCGGGCGATCAGTCACTGGCGGCGGCTGAGCCGCGCTCGGTGTATGTGGTGGCGATGTTTGCCATGATGGCCGCGGCCAGAGGCAACGCATCTTCGTTGATATCGAATTTGGGATTGTGGTGCGGCCCGCGCGCGCCGCCTTCCGGCTCAGCGCCCAGCAACACATAGCAGCCGGGCACGCGGTTGAGAATCTCCGACATGTCTTCCGACACCATCAGCGGCCGGATCTGCGTGATCTGCTCTGGGGATAGCACCTGGCGGGCGGCTTCCCGGGCGATGTCGGTCATGGCGGGGTCATTGATGACCGCGGGGGTGTACTCATCATCCTTCAGATCAAAGATGAACGATGCGCCGTGGGCCCGCGTGACCCCGGTCAAAACCTCCCGGATGCGGCGGATGATGAGCGCCCGCACCGCTGGATCGAAAGTGCGGATGGAGCCCCGCAACACCGCCCGCTCGGAGATGACGTTGAAAGCCTGCCCCGCCCGAAAGCTGCCGATGGTGAGCACCGCAGTCTCGTGGGGCGAGACATTGCGGCTGATGATGGTTTGCAGTGCGTTGACGGCCTCTGCGCCCACCAGCACCGCATCGATGGTGTCTTCGGGCACAGCGCCATGCCCGCCCCGGCCGATGATGCTGATCTCGAAGATATCGGCCGCGGCCATAAACGGCCCTTCTTGCACCACAAACTGCCCGACAGGAAGCTGATTCCACAAATGCAGGGCGAAAGCCGCTTCCGGTTTGGGATCTTCCAGGACGCCGTCCCGCACTGTGGCCGCGGCGCCGCCCTGGCCCTCCTCCGCCGGTTGAAACAGCAGCTTGATCCGCCCGGCCCATTGCCCTCGAGTCTCGACCAGCAACTGGGCCACCCCCATGCCGATGGCGGTGTGCCCGTCATGGCCGCAGGCGTGCATCAGGCCCGAATTTTGACTGGCGAAGGGCAGGCCGGTCTCCTCGGTCACGGGCAGCGCGTCCATATCGAAGCGCAGGAGCACGGTGGGTCCGGGCCGGGCGCCTTCGATGATCCCCACCACGCCCGTTTTCCCCACGCCGGTGCTGGTCTCGACGCCCAACGCGTTCAGATGCTCGGCCACGATGCCTGCAGTGCGAAACTCCTGAAACCCCAGCTCGGGATGCTGGTGAAAATCGCGCCGCCAGGCGATGATGGAATCAGCGAGAGCGTTTGCAAGAGAGCGGTAATCGATCATGGTAATTTGTCCGGAATGGAAAGCGGAGGGAAGCCAAAAAATGGATGCCGTTGTCAGCGCCGCAGCCGGTAACTACTAAGGTCGTCACCGGTCGTCACCCGAAAACCACTAAGAACACTAAGACACAAAGACACAAAGGGAAATTTTTACATTTTTTCTTCGTGTTCTTAGTGCCTTTGTGCCCTTTGTGGTTTGTTAACCGGGGTACGTTAGCAGTTACCGCAGCCGCCCTCCCATGAAAAAAGAGGGCGGACTGGGCCCGCATACGCAATGCAGGTCGGTCCGCCCTCTCTGACGCCGTCGTTGGGCGGCGACGGCGTCTCGCCAGGAGGTCATCATGTACAGCGTGGCGCATCCTATCCGAAATCAAGGCGATTGTCAAATCAGTGCGGGCGCGGGGATGTCGTTGCGCGTAATGAGCCGGGCCTGACCATCGGCGTGATAGGATGAGCGCACCAGCGGGCCCGATTCGACCCAGCGGAAGCCCAGCTCCTCCTCGCCGATGCGACGCAGCTCTTTGAACTCGTCGGGATGCCAGTATTTTTCGATGGGGAGATGATAACGGGAGGGCTGCAAATACTGGCCGATGGTGAGGATATCCACATCCATCTCGCGCAGGTCTTTCATCACCTGGATCACCTCCTCCCAGCGTTCGCCCAGGCCCACCATCAGGCCCGACTTGGTCAGGGTGTTGGGGTCCATCTCCTTGGCCCGGCGCAGCACCTGCAGCGAGCGGGGATATTTGGCCTGGGGCCGCACGCGGCGATAGAGCCGGGGCACGGTTTCCACGTTGTGATTCAGGATCTCGGGCTTCTCCCGCATCACCGTCCACAGAGCCGCGTCATCGCCCTGGAAATCGGGAATGAGCACCTCGATGGTGCAGCCGGGCTGAAACTCGCGGATTTTGCGGATGGTGGCCGCGAAGATGAAAGCGCCGCCGTCGGGCAATTCATCGCGATTGACCGAGGTCAGCACCGCGTGGCGCAAGTTCATCCCCTGCACCGAGCGGGCCACGCGGATGGGCTCGGCGATGTCCACCTTTTCGGGCCGCCCGACCTTGATCTTGCAGAAGCCGCAAGAGCGGGTGCAGGTGTCGCCCAGCAACAGGAAGGTGGCGGTGCCGCGGCCCCAGCATTCGCCAAGATTCGGGCAGCCAGCTTCTTCGCACACCGTATGCAGGCCCTCGGCGCGGATGAGATGGTTGACCTCGAAAAAGGTCTCGCCATGGGGCGATGTCACCCGAAGCCAGTCGGGCCGCCGCCCGCGAGTGAGCTGCGGCTTATTCCAATCGTGCCTGGGCGGGTTGGGGTCGAGCTCGATGGGGAGGGGGTGAGAGATTTCGGACATGTGACGGATGGATAATTTCAAAAGATTGCGGTGAGTGGAGATTGGCTATTGGCTATCCAATATCTAATCCAATCTCGGCAAGAGGGGCGCGGAGAGCATGGTTTGCAGGCCCGGCGGCATGGTGGGAACATGCAACGCCTGGTTGACGATGAGCGCGGCGGTGGCCTTGTCGCCGTGGACGCCGGTCAGCTTCATGTGCAGCGCCTGGTCGCCATCGATGATGGTCTCATCCCGGCTGCCGCCCGCAACCCCGGCCTCCATGATCAGCTCAAGAGTGATGCGGGGCGCGCCGGCGATGTAGCCCACAGCCTTCTGCCGAATGCCGATGCACTGGCCCGGCTCGATCCAACCCACGCCCGAATCCATGGACTCGGCGCCCACGATGGGGTTGCTCTCGACGCTGACCACATCCAGCTCCCAGCCCAGGCCCGCGGCCAGCATCTGCAGGCTGGCCCTCAGGCCCACGTGGCCGATCTGATCCTGGTCAAGCTGCTCTTGCACCCAGGCGGGATCTTTGCCCAGGCCCATTTTCTCTTGCAGGGGGATGCGGCGCTCCAGCACGTCCACGTAGCGGGCCACATACACCGCGTCGATGCCGCTGGTGATGCGGGCGACGAGCGCGGGCAGCGTGTCCATGACCATGCCCGGATTGACGCCCACGCCCAGGATGGTGACGCCCGCCTTTTTGGCGGCCTCGTCCAGCTCGCGGGCCAGTTCCGGCTGATCATCCCAGGGCCACACCAGCTCCTCGCAGGTGGAGACCACGTTGTAGCCGCGGGCGATGGCCTCGATGAGCTGATCCCGGGCCTGAGGCAGCTTCGAGACGGTGGATTGCAGCACCACCGCGCCTTCGGGCGCGTTGACATCGGCCAGCGAGCCCACGATGGGCAGCTCGGGCAGCTCGGCATCGCAGATTTCGTGTAGTTTGTGATGCTGCAGGTGGGGATCGATATCCACCGCGCCCACCGAAATCAGCCGCGGCTCGTCGGCCACAGTCTTGCCAATGGCCTGACCGATGGGGCCAAGCCCGAAGTGAATGACGGGAATGGAAGTCATAATCGACGCTCGACAATCAACGAAGAACAGTTATCAAATGTGGATCGGCGCGCCCATCACGGCGTGGGCCGCCTCCATAATCGCTTCCGACAGGGTGGGGTGGGCGTGGACGTTGCGCGCGATCTCCTCGGGCGTCAGCTCCAGCATCCGGGCCAGACTCAGCTCGGGCAGCAACTCGGTCACCTCGGGCCCAACCATGTGCACGCCCAAAATCTCGTGATACCGGGCGTCCATGATGATCTTGACGAAACCTTCCTTCTCGCCCAGACCCAGCGCCTTGCCATTGGCCTGGAAGGGAAAGCTGCCGGTCTTGATCTCGTAGCCCTGCTCTTTGGCCTGGGCCTCGGTGAGCCCCAGGCTGGCCACCTGCGGATGACAGTAGGTGCAGCGCGGCATGTTGCTGTAATCGCTGATGGGCACAGTCTCCGTCCCGGCAATGGCCTCGGCAGCGATAATGCCCTGGGCGTGCGCGACATGAGCCAGGGGCATCTTGCCGTTGAGATCGCCCACAGCATAAATGTGGGGCGCGTTGGTGCGCATCACGTCATCGACGGGCACCCAGCCCCGCTCGTCCACTTGCACGCCCGCGGCCTCAAGACCAATGCCCTGGCTGTTGGGCTTGACGCCAATGGCCACCAGCACCTGAGCCGTCTCGATTGTCTCCTCTTTGCCGCTGGCCAGATCTTTCACCCGCACCTTCACGCCCGCATCGGTCATCTCGATGCTTTCGGTGCGGGTCGCAGCCAACAGGCGAATGCCCTGCTTGTGGAAGCTCTTGGCAACCACCTGGGCCACCTCGGGCTCCTCGTTGGGCAAGATGTGGGGCAGCATCTCCACCACCGTCACCTTGACGCCATACGAGTTGTACACGTAGGCGAACTCCATGCCGATAGGCCCGGCCCCGACGATGACGATGCTCTCGGGCAACTCATCCTGCACGATGGCCTGGCGATAGGTGACGATGCGTTTGCCGTCCACCTCCATGCCCGGCAGCAGCGCCGGGCGGGCGCCCGTGGCCACGACGATGTTGGCCGCGGTCACGGTCTTGCCGTCCACATCCAGCGAATGCGGGCCGGTGAACTTGCCAAAGCCCTTGATGACCGTGATGTTGTTCTTGCGCATCAGGAAACCGACGCCCTTGACCAGCCGACTGGAGACCTGACGACTGCGTTTCACCGCGGTCTTGTAATCCAGCTCAAGATTTTCGAACTTGAAGCCGAACTCCTTGCCCCTGCCCAGCAGATGCACGATGTCGGCGTTGCGAATCAGCGCCTTGGTGGGAAT
>JALWDV010000796.1 GCA_027036755.1 Anaerolineae bacterium | reverse complement strand
CCGCTTTCATGGCCGGGCTGGGCCTGTGGGCCAAGTTCATCATGCTCTGGCCCCTGGTCGCAACCATCATCCTGCTGCCTTTTTTGTGGGGATTCAGAAACGCGTTCGGGTTGCAGCCCGCGGCCGGATTCAGTCCTCGCGCGCTTCTTCGCCCCCGATTTTTTGCGCCCGCGCTGGCGGCATTCCTGGCGGGCCTTAGCCCCTTCATCATCTTCAACATCAAGACCGGGGCCACCCTTCAGCATTTCATGGGCACGCTGAACAAATCCTATTACGGGGTGGACAACGCCGATTATCTCCACAACCTGCTGGCCCGCTGGGGGCAGATGAAGGATTTTCTGCGGGGCGATCATTTCTGGTATCTGGGCGGGAATTTTTCCGACGCCCTGGCCTGGCCCGCATTTCTGCTTGCATTCGCCATCACGCTGGCGGTGCTGCTCTGGCGCTGGCGACGCCCCGCCACCCGCACGCTGGCCCTGCGCGCGCTGATGCTCTTCGCCTTCTTCCTGCTCTTGCTGTTGCAAACGCCCCTGACGCCCACCGCGCTCTGGTACACCCATCTGGCCATGTTCTCCCCGGTGCTGGCCCTGGCCATCGCGGCTGGCTGGGATTTGCTCTTCCGGCAGGTTTCGGGCAAGGCGGCCCTGGGGCTGGCGGCCGCGTTCCTTCTGCTGATGCTGTTCAGCGGCGGCCGGGCGGATGTCGGCTATCATCGGGCCCTGGCCGCTACCGGCGGCTACGCCGATCATTCGGATGCCGTCTATCGCCTGAGCGACGAACTGCTGGCCCGCCGCATCGTCAGCCCCTACGCGCTGGACTGGGGCTTCGACGCGCCGCTGGTGTTGGTCTCCAAAGGCCGGATCAACCCCGTCGAAATCTTCGGCTACGAGCCTTATGATCACCCGGACGACGGCTTCGCCGACCGGGTGACGCCCATGCTGCAAGACCCCAACGCCTACTTCCTGGTTCATGCGCCCGATCGCACGAATTTCCCCGGGCGACGGGAGGCGTTGCAGGCCGCAGCCGACGCACTGGGCGTCAGGCTGGAAACCATCGCCGTGATCCGCGAACGTTCCGGCGCTCCCCACACCGAGATTCTGCATCCTGCTTTGAAAATAGAACACGGATGAACACAGAAAAACACGGATAATTCAAAAAATCTGTGACCGAAGGCCGTGTCAATCCGTGTCCTCGTCTTTCATCGGTATCGGCGCGGGCTTGCCCGTCATCGGACTGTTCCGTAAATAAGCACTCCTACGTCATTTCGAGGGAGCGCAGCGACCGAGAAATCCCCTTGCAGCCGAGGAGATTCCTCCTCCCTGCGGTCGTCGGAATGACGTAACCGAGGATTTACGTTCGTTATGTGGTGAGCAATCGCTCATGGCGACTGTTCCGTAAATAGGACGCGGATGAACGCGGATAATTCGTAAAAATGTTACCCAAATAGGCTCTCCTACGTCATTTCGAGGGAGCGCAGCGACCGAGAAATCCCCATGCTAACGAGGAGATTCCTCCTCCCTGCGGTCGTTCGTAATACGTGAGGTCGTTACGCATCACGCATCACGCATCACGCATCACGAACATGGCTTCCAGCAGCGCCCGGGTCAGAGCCTTCGCGTCCCAATCCAACGCCTCGGCGCCCTCGCTCGCGGGTCCCACGCAGGCCGGACACCCCCGGGCGCAGCCGCACGCGCTCACCACGTCCAGCGCGGCGGTCAGCAACTGCGGTTGCAGATCATACAGGCGCTCGGAAAGCCCGATGCCGGCCGGGGCTTTGTCGTAGAGGATGATGGTGGCGCGGTCGGTGTGGCGGGCCCGAGGATCGACCAGATAGCCCAGATCGCTGGGGTCGCACATGAGGTGCAGGGGCGCGAGATTGTGCAGAAGATAGGCCAGCCCGCTCAGGCCCGATCGCAATCGCTGTCCCCGCTCCACTTTCCGATGACACGCGCGGCACAGGGTGCGCAGATTCTCCAGTCGGTTGGCCTGCCTGTAATTTTCGTTGACGCCGGGGATGTAGCCGAAGGAGCGGAAGGGGCGGATGTGATGCACATCGTGCCGCCGCCCCGGCTGTTCGGCCGCGCCGCACAGCGTGCAGCGATAGCCGTCTCGCTGCCGGGCTTTGGCCCGCTGTTCGGGCC
>JALWDV010000795.1 GCA_027036755.1 Anaerolineae bacterium | reverse complement strand
TTTTTTCAGTGGAGCCGGTATTGTATTTTAACTTTCCAACTCATTTGGGACACACCCATGGACAGTTACGCGAAGAAGTCAATTATCGGACATGATAACAACTTCAGCCGCCTCCATCTTGCTCAAAACCAGGATTTGAGCTATCCTTAATCATCCGAACAAACTATTCTGTTGTGCAACGACGACTTGATTATGATAAGCGCCATCGCCTGTTCCTCCATTCCAATCTGAAACCATTAACGGCCCGAGCGTGACGATTGATTTTCGTCATCCGGGTCGTTTTTTGTGTAAAACAATATCAAAATCTACAAAAGGAGACTTCATCATGCCTCGCAAACTCACCGATCTCAAACGCCCGGTGCCCAGTGATCTGGACATCGCCCAATCCATCGAGCCTCTGCCTATCTCCCAAATTGCCGAGGAGGTGGGCATTTTGCCCGAAGAGCTGATCCTCTACGGCAACACCAAGGCCAAAGTCAAGCTGGAAGTGCGCGATCGTCTGGCGGATCGGCCCAACGGCAAATACATCCTGGTCACCGCCATCACCCCCACGCCTCTGGGCGAGGGCAAGAGCACGACCACCGTGGGCCTGGCGCAGGCCCTGGGCGCGCATCTGGGCAAGGTGGCCTTCGCCAACGTGCGTCAGCCCAGCCAGGGCCCGACTTTCGGCATCAAGGGCGGCGCGGCCGGCGGCGGTTACAGCCAGATCATCCCCATGGAGGATTTCAACCTGCATCTCACGGGCGACATCCACGCCATCACCGCGGCCAATAACCTGCTGGCTGCGGCCATCGACACTCGGATGCACCATGAGTCCTACCAGTCGGATGAATCCCTGTTCAATCGTCTGTGCCCGCCCGCCAAAGATGGCAGCCGCAAGTTCTCTCCGGTGATGCTGCGCCGCCTGAAGAAGCTGGGCATCGACAAGACTGATCCCAACGAACTGACCGCGGAAGAGCGCAGCCGCTTCGTGCGTCTGGATATCGACCCCGACACCATCACCTGGCGTCGCGTGGTGGACACCAACGACCGCTATCTGCGCAAGGTCATGATCGGCCTGGGGCCCAAGGAGAAATTCCAGCGGGAAACCGGCTTCGACATCACCGTTGCCAGCGAGATCATGGCCATCCTGGCCCTGACCACTTCTCTGGCCGATATGCGCGAGCGTCTGGGCAACATGGTTGTGGCCATGAGCCGCAGCGGCGAGCCCATCACCGCGGACGATCTGGGCGTGGGCGGTGCGCTGACCGTGCTGATGAAGGATGCCATCATGCCCAACCTGATGCAGACCCTGGAGGGCACGCCCGCGTTCGTGCACGCCGGGCCTTTCGCCAATATCGCCCACGGCAACTCCTCCATCGTGGCTGATCAGATCGCCCTGAAGCTGGCCGGGCCCGATGGTTATGTGGTCACCGAGGCGGGCTTTGGCGCGGACATCGGCATGGAGAAGTTCTTCGACATCAAGTGCCGTTACAGCGGGCTCATCCCCAATGCGGTGGTGCTGGTGGCCACCATCCGGGCGCTGAAGATGCACGGCGGCGGCCCCAAGGTCGTGGCTGGTCGGCCCCTGGATCCGGCCTACACCGAGGAGAATCTGGAGCTGGTGGAGAAGGGCGCGGAGAACCTGAAGGTGCACATCAAGAACGCGCTCAAGTACGGCGTGCCCGTGGTGGTCGCGGTCAATCGCTTCAGCACCGACACCGAGGCGGAGATCGAGCTGGTGCGCAAGATTGCCCTGGAGGCGGGCGCGGAGGACGCGGTCATGTCCAACCACTGGGCCGATGGCGGCGCGGGCGCTGTCGAGCTGGGCAAGGCGGTCATCGCCGCGGCGGAGAAACCCAGCAACTTCAAGTTCCTCTACGATCTCGATCTGCCCATCAAGACCAAGATCGAGATCATCGCCAAGGAAATCTACGGCGCTGGCAGCGTCACCTACACCGAGCTGGCCGAGAGGCAGATTCAGAGCTACACCGAGAATGGTTTCGACAAGCTGCCTATCTGCATGGCCAAGACCCACCTCAGCCTCAGCACTGATCCCACCAAGAAGGGCGCGCCCAAGGGCTTCAACGTGGAAGTGCGCGAGGTGCGGGCCAGCGTGGGCGCGGGCTTCATCTTCCCCTTGCTGGGCACGATGAGCACCATGC
>JALWDV010000794.1 GCA_027036755.1 Anaerolineae bacterium | reverse complement strand
CGTCAAACGTCAAAAAGAGCCTGTTTCGCCACGTTTTGACGTTTGACGCTTTACGTTTGACGTGCTTTGCCAGGCGTTGACCCTATTGAAATTGTAAAGCTGATGGAAGGACGATCTGAACCATGCCTAAATTTGAAATTCAGTACTTCACGATTTCGATTACATAAACCTTTCTTATGCAAAACCGCCGGAGTTAAGGCCAGTATTGCCGCTGAATCCGGGCATTTTTGCGATGGCTTACTAAAATCGTGATCTACTGAAATTGCTGAATGACGTAATGTGACATTGTCAAGCTACTAACGTAGCAAGGCCAAAAACCACGAAGACACGACGACACGAAGGCGCGAAGGGTGAGAAATAAGGATTTTCTTCGTGTCGTCGTTCCTTCGAGCCTTCGTGGCAAGACATTTTCCAGGCCGAATCAGGCTACCTGAGCAGTTACAGAAAAATACTTCGTGCCTTTCATCTTCTTCGTGTCTTCGTGGCAAAAAGAGGTGGCCATACCTTAGTAGTTACGGGAAATCGTAAATTTGTGAGGTTGTCGTATCCGATTTGGGGCGGGTTGTCCATCGCTGATATAATCTCGGGCATGAACGCCCGCCCGAGCATCCTCATTCGTCCGTCTGCAGAGACCGCGCTTTTGGCGCTGCTGATGCTGGCCCTGGCCGCAATGCTGGCCCTGCCGCCGCTGAAGATAAGCCTGTTGCTGCTGGCGGCGCTGGCCTTTGGCCTGGCGTTGTTGCTCAGGCCCGTGGTCGGGCTCTACGCCCTGGCTTTGGTCATCCCCTTCAGCGCGGTGGCCCGGGTTCCCCTGGGCCCGGCCAGCATCGGCCCCACCGATCTGCTGGTCGGAGCGACGTTCTTCGCCTGGTTCCTGCGCCTGGCCGCGTTTCGGCCCCGCCCGCGCCCGGCGCCCCTGCTGTGGTTCTTGCTGCCCTTCGCGGTCGTCTTGCTTTACTCCACCCTGGCCGCCCGCAGCCTGGTCGCGGCCCTGCCCGAGCTGGTGAAATGGGCCGAGGTCATCGTCATCTACTGGCTGGGCGTGCAGCTCCTCGCGCCCAAACACCGTCTGCCCCTGGCTCTGACCCTGCTGGCCGCGGGGAGCGTCGAGGCCCTCATCGGCATCCGCCAGTTCGTCTTTCAAATCGGGCCGGACGCGTATCTGCTGGGGCGTTTTCTGCGGGCCTACGGCACCTTTGGCCAGCCCAATCCGTACGCGGGCTATCTGGGGCTGACGCTGCCGCTGGGGATCAGCTTGAGCTTGTGGAGCCTGGCGACCCTGTTTCGCAAGAAAGCCCGGGCGGCGGAGGGCGGAGACGCCCGGTCACAAGCCGCCCTCTGGAGCCGCATCAAAAACATCGCCCTGTTTCTACTCATTGCAGGGATGACGGGCGTTGTCGGGCTGGGCGTGGTTGTGAGCTGGTCGCGGGGCGCGTGGCTGGGCGTGGCCGCGTCTACTGCAACGGTGCTGGCCCTGAGTTCGGTCTTGGGCCTGGGTCTGATGCTGGCCCTGGCCGCCGCGCTGATTTTGGCCTGGCCAGCGCTGCCCCACAGCGTCACCGGGCGCATCGGCGATGTGCTGGGCTACTTCGGCGTGTGGAACGCCCGGGGCGTCCCCGTCACCGATGAGAATTTTGCGGTGCTGGAGCGGGTGGCCCACTGGCAGGCCGCGTGGGAGATGTTCGCAGACCATTTCTGGCTGGGGGTGGGCGTGGGCAACTGGGACGCGGCTTATCCCGACTACGCCATCGGCATCTGGGACGCGTCGCTGGGGCACGCGCACAATGTGCTGTTTCATTACGCGGCGGTGGCGGGCGTCTTTGGCGCGGTCAGCTATCTGTGGTTGTGGCTGGGGGCCCTGGGGCGGGCGTTTTGGGCCAGCCTGCGGCGTTCGGGCCTGGACAAGGCCCTGGCCGTGGGCGTCACCGGCATGTTGGTGCATCTTTCGGTGCACAATCAATTCGACAATTTGTGGGTGCAAGGCATGCCGCTGCTGATCGCCCTGGCCCTGGCGTTGCTGCCGCTGACGGAAGATTTCTCACGCTAAGTACACGTCCAGAAATTAGTTCCCTTTTCCGACCAGGCCGCCAGAGCTTCGCCCCCACCCCGGCCCTCCCCCGCTAGTCGCTTCGCTCCTTTGCAGGGG
>JALWDV010000793.1 GCA_027036755.1 Anaerolineae bacterium | reverse complement strand
GAGGGAGAATGCGGCGGTTGCGCCCGACGCCGCCGGGGCCGCGGGCGTGGACGCGGGCGCCCGGGCCAGAGCGTTACGGTGGGGTGACTACGGGTGGCGGGGCAGGAAAAATCTATGGGGTTGGGAAGGTGCTGGGGAGAGGATATTGGGTATCGAGAAGATTGTAGCAGAGGGGCGGGCCTGGGCGCAACAGGCCCGTTCACAGGCCGCCGTTCTGTAGCCCGGAGGCTTCAGCTCCGGGCGGGCGCGGGCGCAGGAGGAGCCACACCGGCTTGATGAAGCGCCCGAGGCCCGGATCATACCACCTCGCCCGGTAGTCATACAATCCAACCGTCGCATCGTAGCGCGGGCCCGGAATGGGCCCCACGCCCGGCAACCAGGGCCGCAGAGGGAGAATGCGGCGATTGCGCCCGACGCTGCCGGGGCCGCGGGCGAGGACGCGGGCGCCCGGGCCTGGGCGTTACGGTGGAGCGGCTGCGAGCGGCAGGAAGGGAAAAAGCTATGGGGTTGGGAAAGTGCTGGGGAGAGATGATATTGGATATTGGATATCGAGAAGATTGTAGCAAGGAGCGGGCCTGGGCGCAACAGGCCCGTTCACGGGCCGTCATCCAGTAGTCCGGCGGCTTCAGCGCCGGGCGTTGCGGCGAACGCGGGCGCGGCGGATGGACGACGGGCGGCCTTGCGGGCAGGTTCGCACCCAATATCGTCGGGCGAAAGGTGCGCTGCGAGCGGGCGGGCGCGGGCGAGCGGGCATCATGCGCGGGCGGATGCGAGGCCGTCATCAACGGACGACGGGCAGCCAAAGGCCCCCAGGTCCGATTTCAATCTGCGCGCCTTGCGGGTGCAACAAATCCGTTTGCCGAGGAGTTCGTTAGCATTCATGTATTTCAAGGATTATCCTCGTATTCGGCAAGTATTCAATATGATAACAATGGCCTTCTTCAATTCTTTCTGCTATTTTTTCAGAAACATTAAAGATGCGTCTAGAATCATTAAAGATAGAGGTGACATACAACTTCGCCTGTCTGCCGTTAAGATGAACCTGAGCCCGGCCTTCAATGATTTTGACACGCCAACAGAGCATATCATGAATCAAAGGTTGCCCTATTGCAGCCGCACTGACGATTCCAACGATTCCAAAAAACAAATCTATGATTCCTATAAATCCATTCCCCATCGTCAAATATCTATAGACAAAAGTGATGCCAAGAAAACAAAAGAACAACATCACGGCAGATCGCAGCAAAGTCTCTTTTGCTAACAGTTCTTCAATATGGAGAGGCCGCTCTAACGCTGCTGTAGACTCATTGACTGGTTCCATAATTACCTCGTTAACTTGAAGTAGCGTATCGCTGACTCATCAACTGAAAGATCGTACCCAATACCAGGACTCCACCCGATGGAAACGGATCTAGGCCCATTGGGGTCATATGTAGAATACGCTTGTGCATAATTCACACCCAGCACTCCCGCTCTTGCTGAAACAGATGTGATGTTATTTAGACCAGTTGCCAAATCATTTGACGGAAGATTCTCATATTCCGATATGTAGATATCGCCTCCTGCCTCCAACAGGCTTTTAGGTGCGCCAACTTTTAATTTCCCAAGATCATCAAGAGCGTCAGTGAGATATGCCATATCTCTCAGTATGTGTGGCACATTCTGCAAAGACATATTTGCTTTTATTCCGCCAATCAAAAATATATCTTTTTCACCTGTTTCATGATTAAAAATAAGTTCCATGCCGATGGTCCCTTTAATCGTGAAAAAGCCGGCTGGGAATTCTACTCCACCATCAACGGAAGCCCCGATCCCATGTGCACTCGGAGGATTCATGTTCCTTGCATCCTCTGCTTCTAAACCATTGTAATATCTCTCCAATTGCTTAATGGTATATTCAGTAATTCACGATTTTAGAGAAGGAGCAGCTAATGGTACAGCCATGGTCGCTTCGTAAAGTCGCTCGATAAACCGTCGAAGCAAGGAAATGAACAACTGGAATTGAAATCGAGTTGGGTCAATGCGATGCGGGCCTGGTCCTGGTAGCCGGGCGACGAACCAACGCAGGCGGGCCCAGAGATTCACCAAGAGGAGAGCAAAGCCTAACAGGAAGAAACGTAAGGCCGGATTTCGGGAAGTTGTTTTGA
>JALWDV010000792.1 GCA_027036755.1 Anaerolineae bacterium | reverse complement strand
CACCCCGCCCCTCCCCCGATACTCGCTGCGCTCGTGTTCGGGGGAGGGAGACGCCCATCTGCTTCACATATTGGCAAAGCGAAGGGCTCCTCCCCCTGCAAGGCGTCAGCCGAAGCGGGGGGAGGCCGGGAGGGGGGCTTGTTGCCGGACCAAATTTGAAATTGCTGTGACGAAGGGAGAAGACTTGCGCACAACGCGCAAAGAGAAAGGCGGTGAAGTGAAAGTATACATCAGAAGTTCGGATTTGACACATGTTCGTGCTACAATTCTGGCCTTATGAGCGCGCTTTGGCTTTCTCCTCTTGGCCCCGCGGGCATCATTTTGGGCGGTGGAATGTTGTTGCTGTTGCTGCAACGCCACATTTCTGACCGCCTGCGTCAGCGCCTGCCCATCGCCATCACACTGCTGGGCATGACGGCATGGCTGCTGTTGCGCTGGCAGCCTCCGGGAACGGGGCAATGGTGGCTGTGGCAAGCGCCGTTGGGGCTTGAAACCGCGCTGGGGCTGCAATGGGATGGCTGGGCGTGGCTGACGGGCTGGCTGCTCTTTTTGGCCGCGCTGACCGCGCTGGTTCTGCCGCAAGGAAAGCCGCGCGCCGGTTTCACGCCGCCCGCGTTCTGGATTCCCTTCCTGCTGGCCGCGTCCCTGCTGGTCATCACCGCGGCCACCTGGAGTGCGTTGCTATCCGCCTGGACGCTGCTGCTCTTCTTCACCGGCATCCTGGCCGGAACGCCGCCGGACGCCGCGCCGCGGGCGTGGACGCATCTGCTGCTGGCCGGGCTGTTTCTGCTGCTGGCTCCCCTCTTCAATGGCCTGGGCACGCTGGACGCCGCGCTGAACGCAACAGCGCCGCTGAATTTACAGGCCCAGTTGCTGGTGAGTCTGGCTGTGGCGCTGGTGGTTGGCGTTTATCCTTTCCATGGCTGGCTGCTTGCTTCCCAACTCCGGGCCCGCGGGCTACAAATGGCTTTGCATCTGCTGCCCGCGTTGGCTGCGATGCACTTGCTGAGCCGATTTCTCATCCCATTGCTCAGCAGCTTCAGTTGGATCGCCCTGGGAATCGCCGGGCTGCTGGGCAGCGCCATCGCCGCCTGGGCCACCGAAGACGACGAGCGCGCCTGGGTGCATATCACCATCAACCGGGCCACCTGGGCGATGCTGGCGCTTTCTCTCTCACGGGAGACGGGCGCGTATCGCAGCGTTTTTCCTCTCACCGCGCTGGCCATCGCCCTGATGATCTGGGGCTTGATGGACGGGCCCGCAAAACGCCAGCGGCCCGTTCTGGCCCTGTTCTTTCTCATGGGCTTCCCCTTCACGCCCGGCTTCCCCCTGACATACAACCTGGCCCAGCTCGCCACCTCGGTGTTGGGCTTCCCCGGCTGGATATTGATCCTGCTGGCCCAAACCCTGCTCGCGGCCGCGGTGCTGCGCCCGGGGCGACACCCATCGGGCGAGGAAGAGGCGTCTTCGGCCTTTGACAGGCAAGGCGCGCTGTGGATGTTCATGCTGGCGGCGGCCTTCGGCGTGTGGTGGGGCGTCTCGCCCGCGTCTCTGCTCAGCGCCGCGGGCCTTTCGGCCGCAGGCATGAAGATGGATGTCTTTTCACAAATCCGCATCGGCGGTCTGCTTCCCGCCTGGGTAACGCTGTTGCTGCCCCTGCTGCTGGGATGGGCTCTGGCCCGCTGGCGCGGCCGCATCTTTGCCGGTCTGGAGACCTGGCCGCAGCGCATCGCCGACATCGCCAGCCTGGATTGGCTGGAAAAACTGCTCGACGGAGGCGCTCACTACCTTTCGTTGGCCTTCGGCTTCGCCGCGGATATCCTGGACGGTGCGGGCCAGTTCGGCTGGGTGCTTCTCGCCCTCATCATCTTCTGGCTCTTCACGCATTAGCCAGTTCCGTAAATAGGCTCTCCTACGTCATTTCGAAGGAGCGCAGCGACCGAGAAATCCCCATGCTAACGAGGAGATTCCTCCCCCCTTCGGTCGTCGGAATGACGTAACGAGGGATTTTCGTTCGTTATGTGGTTAGCTGCCGCTCATGGCGACTGCTGAGCCAACATTCAAGACAGCGTTCGTCAGTTTTGCAGCCTTGGCCGCTGGACCTGGCCCCCACCCCGGCCCTCCCCCGCCAGTCGCTTCGCTCCTTTGCAGGG
>JALWDV010000791.1 GCA_027036755.1 Anaerolineae bacterium | reverse complement strand
TGACCTCGGGCGGGACCTTGAGAATGACGGGAGCGTAGCAGAGGATGCCGCTCACGCCCGCGGCCACCAGCCGGTCGGCCACGGCCTGAGCTGCATCAGCGGGCACGGCCAGGATGGCGATCTTCACTTCCTGCTCTTGGATGACATTCTCCAGCCCCGCCACGTCCTGCACCTGGCATCGTCCGATGGTGACGCCAACTTTGGCTGCGTCGTTGTCGAAGATGGCGGCGATGTCGAAACCGCTGGTCGTGAAGCCGCGATAATTCGCCAGGGCGCGCCCCAAATCGCCCGCTCCCACCAGCACCACGGGCCAGATTTGTTCGAGATGAAGAATGCGCCGCAGTTGATCCCGAAGATACATGACGTCATATCCGGCTCCATATTTGCCAAAGCCGCCGAAATAAGACAGATCCTTGCGGATTTGTGCAGCGCTGATTCCCAGTCGAACGCTCAATTCCTGCGAATTCGTTGTGCTGCGTCCCTCCGCCACAAGTTGATTTAACATCCGCAGATACAGCGGCAATCGTCCGACCACAATGTCGGGAGCTTTACGTCTGGTCATAAGAAAATCACTCCGATGTTGTCAACATTGCCAATAGTTACAGATCCTCGTCTATCAGCTTATCATAAAACTGGCAATTGGGACAACGCAGCCGATGGATAACGAATTCGACATTCAACAGCGAACAGCAAACAGCCAGCGCGCGCCCGGCTATTGGGACGCTTCATGCTCCTCCGGAGTCAGGAGAAAAAGGCGGTAGCCGTCCGGATCGGTGAGCTCGATGTATCGGGCCCAGCCTTCGTCTGTCGGAGACGCGACGTCGTTCCCTTGCTCCAGCAGGCGCTGATAGAGCAGATCGATATCTTCTACGGCAATGGCAAGGTGCATATTCCCCGGCGTTGGCTTGCCCGGAGCGAGATAGAGGAACGCATCGTTCAAGTCCACTATGATGAATGCGCCATCGCTTTCCTGCACCGAGAATCCCAGCATTTCGCCATAGAAATGTCGAGAAGTCGTCAAATCAGAAACTTCAAGCCAGACGAATTGGAGGGTTGGTTTTAGATCGGTGATGTCCATATAACTTTTCCTTGCCAATTGGTGAAAAATATGCCATAATTTTCTGTTAGAGCCATTAGATCATGGTGAACAAATTCTACAACAGGGCTTGTAGAAATCATAGCTCTGAAACGCCTTCGCATGTAACGTTCCCGCATTGCGAGCGCATCTAATAAACTGCCAGCGACTTTACGCCGCTGGTTTGTCTTGTAATCATCCTGGCACACGAGAAAGGTGATCGTTATGACCGTTCAAACCATCCCTGTCAAAGAGAAGAAGTTTACCGAAAAGAAAAAGAAAAAACAACCGAAAGTCCTGATTTTCACGACGCCCACCTGCAGTTGGTGCAAGCGGGCGATGAAGTACTTCCGGGCTCATAACATCAAGTTCAAGCAGATCGACGTCTCGAAGGACCCGGTGGCCGCCCGCGACATGCAGAAGATGAGCGGCCAGATGGGCGTGCCCGTTATCAAGATCGGCAAAGACGTCATCGTCGGTTTCGATAAGCCCAAGATCGACAAACTGCTCGATATTCGCGGCTAGCACCCCCTCAGTTCCGCCAGCATTTTGCTGCGTGGACTGTTTCTCTGATACGTCTATTCAACATTTCACCATAATCCTCAAAACACAACGGAGTGATAATCATGAAAATCGAACCTCTTGGCGAACGCGTATTGATCAAGATTCTCAAGCAGGCATCTCAGACCGAAAGCGGCATTTATCTGCCCGAAACCGCCAAAGAAAAGCCTCAGGAAGGCGAAGTCGTGGCTCTGGGGCCCGAGATCGACGAGGACGATGTGCCTCTGGAGATCGGTGACATCGTGCTGTATCCCAAGTACACCGGCACCGAGATCAAGATCGACGGCGAAGAGCATTTGATCATGGACGCCAGCGACATCCTGGCCAAGATCCACAAGGACTAAGTCCCATTTTGATTGCAAAACCCGATGAAACGCCCGCGTTATATGACGTGGGCGTTTTTTTTGTGATATAATCGGGGTGAAATTCGTCACTCTTCGCCATTTTATGCAAACAGACATCACCTTCGAAGATTTTCAAACATACGTCGTCCAGGCTCTGGAAACACTGCCGGATGAGATCAAAGAGATGATGTCGAACGTGGCAGTGACGGTGGCGGAATATCCGACCGAGGCTCAGAGACGGTCGGTCGGATTGGGGCCGCATCAGTCGCTTTACGGGCTCTACCAGGGCGTTCCCTTAACCCAGCGGACGTCTTCTTATGGCATGGCGCCCCCCGATCTTATCACAATCTTTATGTATCCCATGGTCTATCATCATCGCACGCCCGAGGCCATCCGCAAGCAGGTGCAAAAAACCGTCCTGCATGAAATCGGGCATCACTTTGGCCTGGGTGAAAAGCGATTGCGAGAGTTAGGCTATTGAAGGTAGAAGATTAATGATCAATGATCAATGATTAAAGACCTCGCGCTAAAGCACGCTTTGATCATTACTCTTTAATCATTAATTTTTGACTCCACTGCAAAAAGGTCATTTCACCACGGAGACACGGAGGACACGGAGAAAATAGTGGTAGTTCACAGAGAAATTTCTCTCCAAATCTCACCTTTTTCTTCCTCCGTGCGCTCTGTGCCTCCGTGTTGAAGGTTTTTTCAGTACAGCCAATTTTTTAATCATCAACCATCCTCGAGTCTTTCACAAGACGCGTTGATTTCAAACAAAATATCAAATCCAACCTTTATTCACAAGGAAGTGACATCATGTCTGGAAAAATTGCGACGATTGACGGCAATGAGGCTGCCGCGTATGTAGCCCACAAGACCAATGAGGTCATCGCCATCTATCCAATTACTCCTTCTTCTCCCATGGGCGAATGGGCGGATCAGTGGAGTGCGGAGCACAAGCCCAATATCTGGGGCACGATTCCTGTGGTCATGGAAATGCAGGCCGAAGGCGGCGCTGCCGGTGCAGTGCACGGCGCTTTGCAGACCGGCTCGCTGACCACGACCTTCACGGCCAGCCAGGGCTTGCTGCTGATGATTCCCAATATGTACAAGATAGCGGGCGAGCTCACCAGCACGGTGTTCCACATTGCGGCCCGCTCCATTGCGGCCCAGGCTCTTTCCATCTTTGGCGATCACAGCGACGTGATGGCCACCCGCAGCACTGGTTTCGCCATGCTCTTCGCCAATTCGGTGCAAGAGGTGATGGATTTCGCGCTCATCGCCCAGGCTTCCACCCTCAAGGCCCGGGTGCCTTTCCTACACATCATGGATGGCTTCCGCACCTCTCACGAGATCAACAAGGTGGAGAAGTTGAGCGATGACGTGATGAAGGCGATGATCGATCCCGAACTGATTCGGGCGCATCGCAGCCGGGCGCTGAATCCCGAGAACCCCTTCATCCGCGGCACCGCCCAAAATCCTGACGTCTTCTTCCAGGCCCGCGAGACGGTGAATCCCTACTATCAGGCTACGCCAGACATCGTGCAGGAGACCATGGATGAGTTCGCCAGGCTGACGGGGCGCGAGTACAAGATATTCCAGTATGTGGGCGCTCCCGACGCGGAACGCGTCATCATGCTGATGGGCTCGGGCGCAGAGGCCGCTGAGGAGACGGTGAATTATCTGGTCGCTCAGGGCGAAAAGGTGGGCTTGATCAAAGTGCGGCTCTATCGCCCCTTCTCCACCAAACACCTGATGCAGGCCCTGCCCGCCACCGTCAAGAAGGTCGCCACGCTGGATCGCACCAAAGAGCCGGGCGGCGCGGGCGAACCCCTGTATCTGGACGTGGGCAACGCCATCAGCGAGGCCATGCGCGCGGGCATCGCCCCCTTCAAACATGCGCCGATGGTGGTGGGGGGCCGCTACGGGCTTTCTTCCAAGGAATTCACCCCGGCCATGGTCAAGGGCATTTTTGACGAGCTGAAGAAAGATCATCCCAAGAACCACTTCACTGTGGGCATCGTGGATGACGTCACCAACTCCAGCATCGATTACGACCCCGAATTCGACATCGAGCCCGAGGAGACCTTCCGCGGCATGTTCTGGGGGCTCGGCTCCGATGGCACGGTGGGGGCCAACAAGAACTCCATCAAGATTATCGGCGAGGAGACCGACAACTACGCCCAGGGCTACTTCGTCTACGATTCCCGCAAGGCGGGCGCCAAGACCATCTCGCACCTACGCTTCGGGCCGCACCCCATCCACAGCACCTATCTCATCAAGCACGCCGATTTTGTGGCTGTGCATCAGTTCGAGTTCCTGCGCCATTACAAGGTGTTGGAAAACGCGAAGGAGGGCGCCACCTTCCTGCTGAATGCGCCTTATTCCGCTGAGGAAGTGTGGGATCATCTGCCGCGCGAGGTGCAGGAAGCCATCATCGCCAAAAAGCTCAAATTCTACGCCATCGACGCTTATGACGTGGCCAAGAAGACGGGCATGGGCCGCCGCATCAACACCATCATGCAGACCTGTTTCTTCGCCATCAGCGGCATCCTGCCCCAGGATGAGGCCATCGGCAAGATCAAGGAAGCCATCGTCAAGACCTACAGCAAGAAGGGTGAGGATATCGTGCAGAAGAACTTCGAGGCTGTGGACATGACCCTGGCCAATCTGTATGAGATCGAAGCGCCCGACGAGGCCACCAGCGAAATCCGCATGAAGCCGCCCGTGCCCGAAAATGCGCCCGACTTCGTCAAGAACGTGCTGGGCAAGATGATCATGGGCGAAGGCGACGATCTGCCGGTCAGCGCTCTGCCCGCGGACGGCACCTATCCCAGCGGCACCACCCGGTGGGAAAAACGCAATCTGGCTCTGGAGGTGCCCGTTTGGGAGCCCGACCTTTGCATCCAGTGCGGCAAATGCGTCATGGTTTGCCCCCACGCCACCATCCGGGCCAAGGTCTTCGATCCTGCCCTGCTGGAAAACGCGCCCGAGGGCTTCGAGGCGGTGGATGCTCGCTGGAAGGAATTCAAGGGGCAGAAATACACCCTGCAGGTGGCGGTGGAAGACTGCACCGGCTGCACCCTATGCGTAGAGGCTTGCCCCGTGACCGACAAGAAAGATCCCAACCGCAAGGCTATCAACATGCAACCGCAATTGCCGCTGCGCGAGAAGGGCCGCCGCGATTGGGATTTCTTCCTCACCCTGCCCGAACCGCCTCGCTATGGCCTCATCAAATACAATAATGTCAAGAATATCCAGTTGCTGGACCCTCTGTTCGAGTTTTCCAGCGCTTGCCCCGGCTGCGGCGAAACCCCTTACATCAAACTGATGACCCAGCTCTTTGGCGACCGGGTGGTGGTGGCCAACGCCACCGGATGTTCCAGCATCTATGGCGGCAACCTGCCCACCACGCCCTGGACCATCAACAAGGATGGTCGCGGCCCCGCCTGGAGCAATTCGCTGTTCGAGGATAACGCCGAGTTCGGCCTGGGCATGGCCCTGACCCGGGACAAGCAGACCGAATACGCCCGCGAGCTGGTGGAGCGCCTGCGCGACGTCATCGGTGACGACCTGGCCGACCGTCTGCTGAGCGCAGACCAGAGCAATGAAGCGGGCATCGAGGCCCAGCGCCAGAACGTGGCCGAGCTCAAGGCCAAGCTGGCGGGCGTGGATAGCCTCGACGCCAAAGACCTCCTCAGCGTGGCCGATATGCTGGTGCGCCGCGGGGTGTGGATCATCGGCGGCGACGGATGGGCCTACGACATCGGCTACGGCGGCCTGGATCATGTGCTGGCTTCGGGCCGGGATGTGAACGTGCTGGTGATGGACACCGAAGTGTACTCCAACACCGGCGGGCAGGCCTCCAAGGCCACGCCCATGGCCGCGGCCGCCAAATTCGCCATCGCCGGCAAGCCGCTGCCCAAGAAAGACCTGGCCATGATGGCTATGAGCTACGGTTACGTGTATGTGGCCCAGGTCGCGTTCGGAGCCAAAGACAGCCAGACGGTGAAGGCTTTCATCGAGGCCGAGTCCTATCCGGGCCCCAGCCTCATCATCGCCTACAGCCACTGCATCGCCCACGGCTACGGCCTGGAAGAGGCGTTGGATCATCAGACGCTGGCCGTGGAGAGCGGCTTCTGGCCGTTGTTCCGCTATGACCCGCGGCGTCGGGCCCAGGGCAAACCGCCGCTGGTGCTGGATTCGCGCGATCCCAAGCGCCCCTTCAGCGATTACGCCATGCGCGAGGCCCGCTTCCGCATGTTGTTCAAGACCAACCCCGATCACGCCGAAGAGCTGCTGGATGCAGCCCAGGCCGACATCGAGGAGCACTGGAAGAAACTGAAGGCTTTGGCCCAGGTGGAACACCTGTAAATTTCATCACACATAAGAACGCTGAGGCGCCAGGGAGCAAAGCCCCCCTGGCGTCTTTGTATTTGCACCAGGGATGTTTTCTTTCGGCTTGTCAGGGTTGGGAGGGAGGAGTATAATGCCATCAAGGCGCCCCGGCGCCTCTACGTGCGATATTTTTCTGTCCAACGGTAACTACCTTGACAATGTCACATTACGTCATTCAGCAATTTCAAATTTAGAATCCGCAAGCGGAAAGGAGGCGCTTTCACCCCTCCCGGCCTCCTTTTTGCCCCACCC
>JALWDV010000790.1 GCA_027036755.1 Anaerolineae bacterium | reverse complement strand
AGTCCCCCGGCTAGAAACAGCGCCCCTGCGGGGCTAGCCGGATTTATCCGGCGCTGTTTTGTAGCCCGGCGACTTCATCGCCGGGCGGACGTGGCAAACGCTTCAACCGAAAAAGGACGCACCCATTCTAAATTTGGAATTCCTGACGAGGCGTCACCCGCGGCGAAGGCGGCTCCTGGCCCGAGACCACCCGCTGCACATACGCGCCCAGCTCCCGGCGAAAACGCTCATTGCTGAAACGCTCCGCGTTGGCCCGGCAGGCCGCGGGGTCATACCGGCTCGGCTCGAAGTTCGTCAGGGCCTCGGCCAGGGCCTCGGGCGTCTGCTCGGCGAAGAATTCGCCCGTGACGCCGGGGATGACTGTATCCAGTGCGCCGCCCGCGCCATAGGCGATGACCGGGCGGCCCGCGGCCTGGGCCTGCAAAGGCGTGATGCCAAAATCCTCCAGGCCCGGAAAGATGAACGCCTGGCAGCGGGCCATGAGATCAGCCGCATCTTCATCGGAAACGCGGCCCAGGAATTCAACGTTGGGCCCGGCGATGGCCTCCAGCGCCTCCCGATCCCGACCGCCGCCCGCCACCACCAGCCTGCATCCCGCCAAATTGCAGGCCCGCACCGCCAGATCGATGCGCTTGTAGGGGATGAGGCGGCTGAGGACGAAGAAGAAGGGCTCGGGCGGCTGACCGTTGGGGCGGAATCGCTGCACATCCACCGGCGGAAAGATGATACTGCTCTCCCGATGATAATAACGGCGAATGCGCTGTTGCACCTCGGTGGAGATGGCGATGAAATGCGTCACCCGCTGCGCGGCCTCATAATCCCAGCGTTTGAGCCAGGCGACCAGCGGCTTCATGCCCCACGCCACCGCCTTGCCAAAGCCCTCGCGCTGCAAATAGGCGTCGGGCATCCACACGTAGCGAGTGGGGGTCAGGCAATAATCGATGTGATACGCGTCGGGCCGCACCCGCACGCCGTGACAAAAGCCCGACTTGTTGCTCAACACCACATCATAATCGCTGAGATCGACCCCACCAAAGGCCAGGGGATAGAAGGGCAGGTAAGGCTGATGATGATCGTGAATCCCCGGCAGCCTGTCCATCCAGTTGGTGCGGATGTCCCATTCGCGCATGGCGGGGGGCATCTTTTCGGGCGCATAGATGGAGGTGAAAATGGGCGCGTCGGGATACAGGACGTGCATCTGGGCCAGCACATCCTCGGCTCCGCCGATCTGATTCAGCCAGTCATGGACGATGGCAAGAGAAGACATGACAGGATTATAGACCCATTCCCGACTTATGCTAAAATCGGTGCATCGTCCCTTTCCTTCTTCATTTGTAACTGCTAACGTATGCCAGTTGGTTGGTTTCTTTCACTCAAACCTGACAGGTTCTCGTAACCTTGGCGGCAGGATGTGCGGTTTTTAGCCAGCACTGAATCGTGCAAGGCGCTGAATCGCTGCCAAAGAAACCTGTCAGGTTAATTCGAGCGAAAACGGCCTTAGCAGTTACCTTCACTTTCTGTTACAAGGAAGGTCATCGTGTACCTACTGGAGCGCATCAACGCCATGGTGAAAGAGCAGGGCAAGGCTGTGGGCGACAGCATCGTAAATGTGGACACCCTGCTGAACCATCGTATCGACTACACTTTCAGCGCGTACGCCGGCGCGGTGCTGGCCCGCATCGTCCGGGATCAACACATCGACGTGATTCTGACTGCTGAGGCGTCGGGCATCAGTGTGGCGGTGTTCACGGCCATGACGGTGAACAACGAGCAATGGCCTCATCCCGCGTCGGTGGTGTTCGCCAAGAAGAGCCGCCCCATCACCCTGCCCGAGGGCGGCTATCATGTGGTCGATTCCTTCAGCCGCACCAAAAACAAGCCCGTGCAGCTCTTTTTGGGCTCCCATGTCATCCAGCCTGGCGACAAGGTGTTCATCGTGGATGATTTCCTGGCCAAGGGCGCGACCATGGCCGCGCTGGGCGATCTGGTGACCATGGCGCAAGGCGAGATCGTGGCCTTTGGCGTCGTGCTGGAAAAGACCTTCGAGCACGGGCGGGATGAGTTGACGCGCTTCGGTGCGCCCGTTTATTCTTTGGTCAAAGTCACCAGCCTGGCGGATGGCGAAATCCATCTGGCTCCGCCCAGTCTCTCCTGAAACGGACCGAAAACCGGGAACGGAAGGTGCTGCTGACGTATGCCAGTTGGTTGTCTTTTTCATTCAAACCTGACAGGTTCTCGTAACCCTGGCGGCAGGATGTGCGATTTTCAGCCAGCAACGAAGCGTGCAAGGCTCTGGAGCGTTGCCAAAGGAACCTGTCAGGTTAGTTCAAGCGCGAATGACCTGAGCTGTTACGACGGAAGACCAGAAGGCGCGCCCCGTCCTCGGCTCCGGTCATCACGTTCTGACATCATCCCATGATTTTTGGCAGAAAAATCCCCTACCTCCTCCTCGCTATCCTCTTCGCCGCGCTCTGGCTGCTTTTGCTGTTCCTGACGCCGCCCGAGCGCACGTTGGGAGCCGTCTTGCGCTGGGTGTTTGCACACGGCTCTCTCACCCAGGCGGCGGTGTATGTGTTTCTCATCGCGGCGTTGACGGCTGCGGGCTATCTGCTGGGGAATGAGAAGCTGTTCGTCTGGATGACCTGTCTGGGCGTCGTGGCCTTCTCCCTGTGGGTGCTGGGCTTTCTCATCTCCATGATTCCGGCCAAAATCGCCTGGGGCGTGCTGGTGGATTTTGGCGAACCGCGCACGCAGATGACCTTGCGGGTGATCGCAGTGGGCGCGGTTTTTCTGGTGCTGACATGGTGGATCGACCAGCCCAAATTCACCGCCATCGCCCAGTTCATCTTCGCGTTCATTCTGCTGTTTCTGGTGCGCAGCACCTCCCTCGTCCGCCATCCGGCCAACCCCATCGGCGAATCGCCCGACCGCATCCTGCCCCTGATCTACCTGGGGATTGTCTTTTCGGCCGTCCTCTCAGCCCTCTCGTTCACCGGCTATCTGGTCGAAAAACGCGTCGGCAATGATTGATGAATGGTTGTGACTATGTAGCTCACATGTCAAACCTTGAAGGTTAGGGCCGCAACAGGCGACATGCCAAGACCGTAAAACGTCAAGCGTCAAACGTCACACTGCGTAACGATGTCATGGCTCATTGCAGGACACATTTTTGGCGATAACGGCCTGACGTTTGACGTCTTACGCATGACCTGGGTTGGCATACATGGCCAACGTTGCTTGGTCTGGCGTTTTTCGCCGTGGCCTGTATAGTTACGAATGGTAACTGTTCCGAAAATAGGCTCTCTTACGTCATTTCGAGGGAGCGCAGCGACCGAGAAATCCCCTTGCAGACGAGTAGATTCCTCCTCCCTGCGGTCGTCGGAATGACGCAGCAAGAGATTTTCATTCGTTATGTGGTGAGCTATCGCTCATGGTGACTGCTTCGACAATGTCAAATCTCCTCCAAATACGTCATTCCGAGGGAGTGCCATTTCCAATAAAAAGACGCCCCCGGCAGGACTCGAACCTGCGACGCATGGTTTAGGAAACCATCGCTCTATCCACTGAGCTACGGGGGCATGACCATAGTTTAGCATGAGTTTTTGCTAACAGGCAACGCCCGAATTCCCCCATGCAAGCCATTATCATCCGAAACCCCATCTCCGGCAGCCCGCAGCGACAGTTCGCCTTCGCCCGCGCCGAAGAGACTTTCGCCAATGCCGGTTGGGAAACGCAGGTGTGGGTGACGGAACGCAAGGGCCACGCCCGCGATCTGGCGGAAAAAGCGGCGCTGGCAGGCTATCGATGCGTCATCGTGGCGGGCGGCGACGGCTCCATTGGGCAGGCGGTGGATGGTTTGCTGCGCAGCGGGGTGGCGGATGTGCAGTTCGGGGTCATTCCCATGGGCACGGGCAACGTCTTCGCCCGAGAGGTGGGCCTGCCCTTTCCCACATCGGTGCATGACGACGCGCCGGCCCGGGCCGCGCACATCATCATCGAAAACGAGCCGGTGCGGGTGGATGTGGGCCAGGCCAACGGACGCAGCTTTCTGTGCTGGGCGGGCGCGGGCCTGGACGCGGTCATCACCGGGCAGGTGGAATCGCAACTGGCGTTCAAGCGTCGGGCTCCGTTGGTTTCCTACGCGCTCACGGCGCTGAAGGGCGCATTCTCCTACACGCCCGCGGCCATGACCCTGCGCCTGGATGACGGCGAGACCCTGGCAGGACGATTTCCCCTGGTCATCGCCTCCAACATCCGGCTTTACGCCCGCTACTTTCGCCTCACGCCCGGGGCCAAAATCGATGACGGCCTGCTGGATTTGCTGGTCTTCACCGACGCCTCGAAGATCAAACTGCTGTATGGCGCGGCGCGGGTGGCGCTTTCGCCCGATGGCCGCACCGCCGGACTCATTCGGCGGCAGGTGCGCAGCGTCGTCGTCACCGCGGATCCGCCCCAGCCGTATCATCTGGATGGCGATCCCCTGGGCCAGACGCCCGTCGAAATCCGTTCGCTGCATCGCCGTTTGCTCATCCGCCTGGACCGCAGCCGCATGGCCGACCGGCAATCCCAAAATTAGAATCCGCAAGCGGAAAGGGGGCGAATTCACCCCTCCCGGCCTCCTTTTGCCCACCCCGCCCCTTCCCCGATACTCGCTGCGCTCGTGTTCGGGGGAGGGAGACGTCCATCTGCCAAACAGATTGGCAAACCAGCGACTCCTCCCCCTGCAAGGCGTCAGCCGAAGCGGGGGGAGGCCGGGAGGGGGGCCCGTTGCCGGACCAAATTTGAAATTGCCGCATGGCCGACGCGCTGAGTTGACCCGGGCGTCGTCAGTCAGCGGAGGGAGCCGACGCCACATCCTCGGGCGTATCGATATCGAACAACGCCCGTTCATCCGCTTCCACCCACGCGATGTCATCCCAATAGCGCGTCAGCAACGCCCGACCGCCCTGATCGCCGGTCACCTGCATGAGTTCGGGGAAAAGCTCGCGGGCGAAAAGCGCGGGATTGCCCCTTTGGCCGCGCACCCTGGGGAGAACGATAGGAGCCCGGACGCGGGCGAAGGCGCGGATGAGGCGAGCAATGAGCTCGGGGGACGCGCCCGGCTGATCCGCCAGTAAAAAGATCGCTGCGTCTGGCCGCCCGCGCAATGCGCGCAGCCCCAGCGCCACGCTGCTGCTCAGACCAGCTTCCCAATCCGCGTTGCGGGCCAGCGTCACGGGCAAACCATGAGCGATTGGCGTCACGCGCGCATAATGCGCGCCCAACGCTACGACGACCTCGCAGACGGGCGCGGCCAGGGCCTGCCAGATGACATGTTGCAGCAGCGGCCGCCCGCGCCAGGCCAGCAACTGCTTGGGCGAGCCAAATCGGGTGGAAGCGCCCGCTGCCAGCACAATCGCAGCCACGCGCGGCCCATCCATCCCGCCCCGCGACATGGCGATCATCGTCCCTCGGCGCCGGGATTGGGCATGGCGTTTTCCCACATCTCCAGAAACGCGCGGGTTTCCTTCGACGCCAGCAGCGACGCGAAATGGGCGACTTCCCGCCCCACCTCCAGCAGCCGTTTCTCATAATCGGGATCAGTCAGTGCGCCGTCATCGTCGAAATGTCGCCACGCCTGGGGCACAGCCGCCTGCTGGGGCGTCACCCACGCGTGCAGCGAACGCCCCACCTTGCGCAGATCATTCAACGCGTTGATCACGCCCAGCGCACCGCCCGCCACGCCCACCAGGCCCATCACCTTGCCGCCAAATTCGTCGAAGCCCATCAGATCCAGAGCGTTCTTCAGCACGCCGCTGAAACTGCCGTGATAATCGGGCGTGCCCAGGATGATCCCCTGGGCCGCGGCCACCTCGGCCCGCAATCGGGCTACATCGGGGAATTCGTCAGCCTCATTGCCCGAGCCATCGCAGAAGGGCAGCGCGTAATGCCGCAAATCGACGAGCTGCACCCGCGCGCCTTTTTCGGCCGCGCCCCGCAGCGCGATGGTGACGGCCATGCGGGTGTAGCTTTGCTGGCGCAGGCTGCCGACAATGCCGACGATGAGAATGGGAGGCTGTTGGTCTTTCATAATGACCTCGATGTCGTGAATTGAGAAGAAACGAGTTTGTGCTATTCCAGGGGAGAGAGCCACCGCTCCCGCTTGCCGCCTTCCGCGGCCCAGCCTGTGAGCCCGTCCGCCCGCTGGACTTTCCACCAGCGCACGTTATCCAGGATCACGGGCCCATCGATGACCAGCAAATGGGTGCCGGCAACGACGCGTTTCTTCAGCAGGCCGTGCACGCCGGGCTCGTAGCGAATGCTGAGATTGCGGCCGTTGGCGGTGGTGACCATGACCGCATCGCCCAGGCGCACCGGACGATTGACCGGGCGCTTGTCGCCCAGCTCGGCGGTCAGCCACAGGTCTTCGCCATCGCTGCCCGCCACCCAACCCGCCAGGCCAAATTGATTGTCGGCCCGCCACCACAGATAGCCCTCGGCCTCCACCGGCCCGTCGGTGACGACCACCACCGCGTTGGGCGGGAAGTTGCCCAGACGTTTGGCGTCGGGCGATGGCTCTTCCCGCACGTTCAGGCCCGTGCGGGCGATGACCCGGGCCGGCTTGCCTATCTGAATCAAGCCAGGATAGGGGGTGGGCG
>JALWDV010000789.1 GCA_027036755.1 Anaerolineae bacterium | reverse complement strand
GTCCCCCGGCTAGAAACAGCGCCCCTGCGGGGCTAGCCGGATTTATCCGGCGCTGTTTTGTAGCCCGGCGACTTCATCGCCGGGCGGACGTGGCAAACGCTTCAACCGAAAAAGGACGCACCCAAATAGTTTTTGCCTGTGCAGCTCGAGCTGTTTTGTTTAACGTTATGATTAAACCCAATCCCCTGCCCCTGAATCTTTACGCCTCGGTGATCATCCCCGCTTACAACGCCGAGGATGTTTTGCCCCGATGTTTGCGGGCGCTGGAGCATCAGACGTTGCCGCAGGATCAATATGAGGTCATCGTCATTGATGATGGCAGCTCCGACAACACCGCGGAGCTGGCGAAGGCGGGCGGGGCCAGGGTTCTGAAACTGAATCATGTGGGGCCGGCCGCGGCCCGGAATGCGGGCGCCGAGCTGGCCCGGGCCGACATCATCGTTTTCACCGACGCGGATTGCGAGCCCACGCCTGATTTCCTCGAGCGCATTCTGGCTCCTTTCGATGCGCCCGTGGTCAGCGGCGTGAGGGGCGTTTATCGCACCCAGCAGCAATCTCTGATAGCCCGGTTCGTCCAACTGGAGTACGAAGAACGGTATCAGCGCATCGCCAAGGTGGAGGCGGCGCGGGGCGCCGTCGATGCGCTTGACACCTCCTATGCAGCTTATCGCAAGAGCGTCTTTTTAGAGGCCGGGGGATTTGACACCCGCTATTTGCACGCGGCGGTGGAAGATCACGAGCTTTCCTATCGGCTGGCGCATGAAGGGCATGTGTTTCGGTTTGCGCCCGATGCGGCGGTGTATCATTGGCATGTCGATAGCATTGGCAAATATGCGCGTCGTAAGTTTCGCATTGGCTATTGGAAGGCCTTTTTGACCAAGCAGCAGCCTGAATATGCCCTCAATGATGCGCATACCACTCAGAGTTTGAAGGTGCAGATCGCACTGGCCGCGTTGTTGTTGCTGGCGCTGGCGCTCTGGCCGTTTTGGCCTGACGCTGGCTGGATAGTTTTGGCGATTGTGCTGGCGTTTCTTGTTAGCGCTTTGCCGCTGCTGAAGCTCATCTATCAGCGAGACAGACCCGTTTTGCTGGTGGCCATCCCCATGATCTTCGTCCGGGCGTATGCTTCGGGCCTGGGATTTTTCTGGGGGCTCGTCCGCGGTCCCGCCAAATCATCACAAAAAGCGCCTGTTTTTCGCACTCGTCCTTGATGACTTTTTGGATCGCACATCATCGGCTCTGCTAAAAGAAGCTTCGACCCGAAGGCGCAGATTGCTTAATGCGCTTCGTGGTTTTTGACCTTGCTACGTGTGTAGTCACGTTAGATTACTTAATCAAAAGAGGAGTTTTATTCATCAATGGAATTACGCCAATACTGGGAGCTGCTACGAAAGTGGTTATGGCTCATTCTTCTAACTACGGCGATTGCCGCCGTCGCAGCCTACATTTTTAGCTCGCGTCAAACGCCCATCTATCGGGCCTCGACGCGGCTGCTGGTCAGCCAAAGCGTCAGCAACAGCGCGTCGTTGCAATACGCCGACATCCTGGCTGCCGAGCGCCTCTCCAGCACTTATGCTCAAATGCTGACGGCCCGTCCACTGCTCGAAGCGGCCATCGTCAAGGCGGGCCTGGAGGGCGACGTCGATCCCGAGGAGTTGGAGGAGGCCGTTTCTGTACAGCCAGTGCGCGACACCCAGCTTATCGATCTTCATGTCGAATATCCGGATCCTGCCATTGCAGCGAAGCTGGTCAACGCACTGCCTGAAGTTTTCGTCGAGTTCAACAACCGGCAGCAAACGGCCCGCTATCAAGAGTTGAAAGGCTCTTTGCAACAACAGTTGCAGGAGCTTAGCCAGGAAATCCAATCCACCGACGCTGAACTGCAGGAGCTGGCCGACGCCACCGACGCCGAGAGCAAGGCCCGCCGGGCGGTGTTGGAAGATCGCCTGGCCCAATATCGCAGCACTTTTGGCAATGTGCTGGCGCAATTGGAAAATATCCGTCTGGCCGAGGCGAACGCACTGGACACCATTACGGTGGTGGAGCCTTCTCTGCCGCCCCAGCATCCTGTGCGCCCCCGAATTCTGATGAACACCCTGCTGGCAGCTATTGTGGGCGGAATAATCGGTTTGGGAGCTGCTTTTCTCATTGAATATCTGGATGATTCGATCAGAACGCCCGATGATATCGCGCGTATCACTTCTCTGAGCACCCTGGGCATCATTGCTCGCGGCAAAGGCAATGACGCGGAATCGATTGTGACGCTGGAGGACCCGCGCTCCCCGGTGGCCGAAGCCTATCGCACCATCCGCACCGGCATCCAGTTCGCGGGGGTGGATAAGCCCATGCGCACCCTGGTGGTCACCAGTGCGGGGCCGGGAGAAGGCAAGAGCACAACCGCGGCCAATCTTGCTGTGGTGATGGCGCAGGCGGGCAAAAAAGTAATCCTTGTCGATGCCGATCTGCGCAAACCCACGCAGCACAAACGCTGGGGCGTTCCCAATACGGTGGGGCTCACCGGCGCTTTGCTGATGGATGAGTTGTCGGATAATCTGGATTATCTGCTCTCTTCCACGCCTGTCGAAAATCTCTGGCTGCTAACCAGCGGACAACTGCCTCACAACCCGTCCGAGCTGCTGGGATCGCACAAACTGAAGCAGCTTACCGAGCATCTTTTGCGCGATTACGATATTTTGCTTTTCGATTCTCCGCCTGCGCTGGCCGTCACCGATCCGGTGATTTTGGGCCGGGAGATGGATGGCGTCATCATCGTCGTCGATTCCGGCTCGACTCGCGAGCCCGCGCTGATTCATGTACTATCGGAGATGGAGAAGGTGAAGGCGCGTGTGTTGGGCATTGTCCTGAATCGTTATCAGCGCCGCGGCGATTCTGGTTATTACTATTATTACTACAATCGCTACTATCGCGATAGTGAGGAATCATCGGATGGCGACCAAAGCAGCAAGTCGCGTCGTCCAGCTCATAAACGCCGCAAGTCCAGCCAGAAAAATTGGCTTAGCCGACAATTTTCGCGCCTGACGCGCTGATTGTTCCCCAGTTATTATGATCGAACGCATTCTCATCACCGGCGGCGCTGGTTTCATCGGCAGCCACCTGGCCGAGCGCTTGCTGGATAGCGGCAGGCAGGTGGCCATTCTCGATAATCTATCCACCGGTCGTTTTGAGAACATCGAGCATCTGGTGGGACGTCCGGGCTTTTCTTTCGCCATTGCCAGCATTACCGATACGCCGGTGCTGGACAGGCTGGCCAGCGAAAGTCAGGCCATCGTGCATCTGGCGGCATCGGTGGGCGTGAGGCTGGTGGTGGAGCAGCCCGTGCGGACCATCGAGACCAACATCATGGGGGCCGAGGCCGTGCTGAAGGCCGCTGCCCGCTATCGGGCCCGGGTGCTCATCGCCTCTACGTCAGAGGTCTACGGCAAGGGCGTGCGCGTGCCCTTCCGCGAGGATGATGATGTGGTGTTGGGCCCCACCAGCCGCAGTCGCTGGGCCTACGCCGCTTCTAAGATGGTGGATGAGTTTCTGGGCCTGGCGTATTTTCAGAAATATGATCTGCCCGTGGTCGTCGCCCGATTGTTCAACACCGTGGGCCCGCGGCAGGTCGGGCGTTATGGCATGGTCGTGCCCCGTTTCGTCGGTCAGGCCCTGGCAGGCGAGCCTATCACCGTGTATGGCGACGGCTCGCAGAGTCGCTGTTTTTGCGATGTCAGCGACACTGTGCGGGCGTTGGAGGCGCTGCTGGATCACGAAGAGGCGCCGGGCAAAGTGTTCAATGTCGGCTCCACCGAGGAGATCAGCATTTTGGATCTGGCTCGCCGCGTGAAGGCCATGCTGAACAGCGACTCGCCCATCCAGTTCATCCCTTACGAACGGGCCTACGCTCCCGGTTTCGAGGATATGCAGCGCCGCGTGCCCGATACAACCCGCATCCAAGCCCTGACAGGCTGGCGTCCGCTGCTGCATCTGGATGAGATTTTGCAGCGCGTAGCGGATTGGCTGCGGAACGGCTAGCCGTCGGTGCGTTTTGCGCACTGGCTTCAATCGATAGAAGGATAAAACCGGCAGTGCGTCGCAGCTCTTAGCTCCCACTGTCGTTCACAATGTCCCCGATTCGCGGCGAAGCCTCCTGCGAGACGGCGGAGCGCGTCCGTTTCTGTTTTCGTCCTATGAAGAAAGAAGATTCCGAAATCCTCTGGTATGTTGTTTTCACCAAACCTCAAAAGGAATTGCAGGTTGTCAGCCTGTTGGAGGAAAAGCAGTTGGTGGTGTTTCTGCCCGAGGTTTATCAGAAATATCGGAACAAGGTGCAGTTGCGCCCGCTTTTCCCGCGTTATCTCTTCGTGCAGATGGACCTGGATCAGGTGGAACTGGGGACGATCAACTATACGCCGGGCGTGATCAGGGTGGTCTCGAATGAAGAGACGCCCTTGCCTTTGCGCAATGAGGTGATCGAAGCCATTCGGGAGGAAGTGAAGCGCCTGAATGAGAGGGGCGGGTTGCCCACCGAGGAGTTCAAGGAAGGCGAACGCGTGCGGCTGCGCTCCGGCCCGCTGGCGGGCATGGAGGCGGTCTTCCTCAAGCATCTGACGCCGCGAGATCGGGCTATTGTGCTCCTGCGATTCCTGGGGCAGGAGAATCAGGTGGAGATCGACATCTCTGAAATCGAACCCAAACGTCGCCGCGGCACCCGCGGACGCGGACGCAAAATCCATTACAAGGACAAGAAAAATGACAGAGAAAGAAGCGCTATTGCAGAAAATAGAAAATCGTCAGGCCCGGATCGCCATCATCGGGCTGGGTTATGTGGGGCTGCCGTTGGCGGTGGCGTTCGCCAAAAGCGGTTTCCCGGTCATCGGCGTTGATGTTGACCCGGGCAAGGTGGAAGCCATCAATCGCGGCGATTCCTACATCAGCGATATTTCTGCGGAGGAGCTGCGAAAGTGGACCACCGCCAGCGCGGGGCCGGGGCGCATTTGGGCCACCACCGATTACGCAGCCTTGAATGAAGCCGATGTTGCCATCATCTGCGTGCCCACGCCGCTGAACAAAACCCGGGATCCCGATGTGCGGTATCTCCTCGCCGCCGGTGAGTCGGTGGCGGCGCACCTGCATCCGGGCATGTTGGTGGTGCTGGAATCCACCACCTACCCCGGCACCACCGAGGAGTTGCTGCTGCCCATGCTGGAAGAGGGCGGTTCGGGCGAAGAGCCCTGCCGGGTGGGAGAGGATTTCTTCCTCGCGTTTTCGCCTGAACGCATCGATCCTGGTCGCACCGACTGGACGGTGGAGAACACGCCCAAAGTCGTCGGCGGCGTCACGCCCGATTGTCTGGAGGCGGCGTCGGCGCTTTATGGACAGGCCATCGAGCGTATCGTGCCGGTTTCGTCGCCGGCCGCGGCCGAGATGACCAAGCTGCTGGAAAACACCTTCCGGGCGGTGAACATCGCCCTGGTGAATGAAGTTGCGCTCATGTGCGACAAGCTGGGCCTGGATGTGTGGGAGATCGTCGAGGCGGCCGCGACCAAGCCCTATGGTTTTATGAAATTCACGCCTGGCCCGGGCGTGGGCGGTCATTGCATCCCCCTGGACCCTCACTATCTCTCCTGGAAGCTGAAGACCCTCAACTACAACGCCCGTTTCATCCAACTGGCCGGCGAAATCAACAGCGATATGCCCCGCTATTGGGTGGAGAAGGTGCAGGATGCGCTGAATGAGGTCGAGAAAGCGGTGAAGGGCAGTCGCATTCTGGTGTTGGGCGTGGCTTACAAGAAAGACATCGATGACGTGCGCGAATCCCCGGCGTTGGATATCATCGCCCTGCTGCATGAAAAAGGCGCACACATCCGTTATCACGATCCTCACGTATCCAGCTTTTCTTACAACGGCCTGAAATTCACCAGCGTGGATGATCTCGATGCGGCGCTGGAGGAGGCGGATTGCGTGGTCATCGCCACGGATCACACTGCGTATGACTGGCCGCATATCGCAAAAACAGCGTCCCTTTTGGTGGATACGCGTCACGTCTTGTAGAATGGTCTGTTGGCTTTTTCCGGTTCTTTGTAACTACTAATGTAGGTCTGCTGAGCCAACGTTCAAGACAGCGTTCGTTAGTTTTGCAGCCCTGGCCGCCGGACTTGGCCCCCACCCCGGCCCTCCCACGCCGGTCGCTTCACTCCTTTGCAGGTGAGGGAGCCGCTGGTTTGCAAAGTTTTTTGCAGACAGCGCCCCTGCGGGGCTAGCCGGATTATGAACATTGACAAAATAATCCGGTTATAGACCCGGGGCGCTTCGCGCCCGCGGCCAGCGCCGGGGGATGAAGTCCCCCGGCTAGAAACAGCGCCCCTGCGGGGCTAGCCGGATTTATCCGGCGCTGTTTTGTAGCCCGGCGACTTCATCGCCGGGCGGGCGTGGCAAACGCCACTATTGCCGATTTAATTTGTGAACATTCGTCACTCGGCCAGTACGTCCAGCTAGTACACGAAGGCCGAAATGATTGTACGGTTTGTTATGATAATGCGCCGCGCCGGATGTGCGATCCGGCGCACTTTTCCCGCTCAACCCGCCGGATCGCATATCCGGCTGGGCGCAAGCGCAAGCAGCCAACTATACAATGACTTACGCCTCCTTGCACTAGCCCCGCAG
>JALWDV010000788.1 GCA_027036755.1 Anaerolineae bacterium | reverse complement strand
GGCTGGGTCGGGCCATGAAGGATCACGCCCGTTGGCCCCAGGCGCTGCTCGCCACCCTCATCGCCCTGGCCGCGGCCTGGTTCATCAGCGGCCCTGCGGGCCTGGCCGCGATGCTCGTGGCGGCCGCAACCCTGCTCCTGACCGCCCTTTTCATCCGCACCCGAATTCCCGGCCTCACCGGCGACAGCTACGGCGCCATCAACGAACTGACCGAGGTCACAATCCTCCTTCTCTTCATCGCCCTGTCTTGAAAATCGATCTCACGCAAAGACGCAAAGGCGCAAAGAGAAAAAGGTTTGCGCCGCGGCGGAAGTGTGTTCCGCCGCAGGTGGTTGAGCGCCAAGCCGCAGTCTAAAAAGCATGGCGTAGACCCGCCGGAACACAATTCCGGCTAGGCGCATAGCTGGTGTGACTGACTCACATTTTCATTTCTTATCGGCATGCAGCCGCCCAGGTCATCTGCTTACAATGAAGTCCGCCTTCCCCTTCCCCGGCGTCAGCGCCGCACTGGATGACCAAGCGCTGATCCTGCGCAGCGCCGAGCCCCTGCACATCCTCTCCTCGGCTGTCGTGGGGGGAGGCTTCGTGGACGCCCGGATCATCATCAACCTGCACGTAAACAAACAGTACGATAACCCAGACCCTGCCGCAGACTTGATGACTTTCGCCCGTCAACGGGGTGTGGAGGAGCCTTTCGTGGGCTTGATGACCGCGGTGTTTATGCGCAACACGCAGATCGTGACGCTAACCGAAGGCGATCTGCTGCTGACCCTGGTCATCACCGCCGGATTCAGCAACGCCACCGCGGCCGGGCTTAGTCCGGGCGTGCAGGCGCGGCCCGGCACCATCAACAGCATCCTGCTCATCGACGCCCGCCTTTCGTCCGCGGCCATGGTCAACGCGATCATCACCACCACCGAGGCCAAAACCAGCACGCTGTGCGATTGGGGCCTGCAAACGCCCGACGGCCTGCCCGCCACCGGCACCTCCACCGACACGGTGGTGGTGGCGTGCAGCGGCCGCGGCCCTGAGCTGGCGTACGCCGGGCCCGTCACGCCGGTGGGACGACTCATCGGGCGGGCCGTGCGCCAGGGCCTGGAGGCCCGCCGCCCGTGAGCCGCATCCCCGTCATCCTCCTGGCCCTGCTGCTGGACGCGCTTTTCGGCGATCCCCCCAACCGCTGGCATCCGGTGGCCTGGATGGGGAGCGCCATCGCCCGGGCGCAGCGTTACGCGCCATCCCCCGATGCCCCGCCCGCGCGGCAAATGCTGTTCGGGGGCGCAGTGATCGCGTCCGGGGTGATGGGCGTGGCCGCCGCGGGCGCGCTGTTGGCCCGATGGCTCACCCGTCTGCCCCGCCCCGTGGCCTGGCTGCTGGAGGCGGCGCTGCTCAAGACCACCTTCTCGCTGCGAGGGCTGAGCCGCGCGGCAGGGCAGATCGCCGACGCCCTGGCCGAGGAGGATCTGCCTGCGGCCCGCCACTGGCTGAGCTGGCATCTGGTCAGCCGCAACACCGATGATCTGGACGCCTCGCAGATCGCCGCGGCAGCCATCGAATCGGTGGCGGAAAACGCGTCCGATGGCGTCATCGCGCCGCTGGTGTTCTACGCGGCGGGCGGCCTGCCCGCGGCCCTGGCCTATCGCTTTCTCAACACCGCGGACGCGATGCTGGGGTATCGGGACGCTGCCCGGGAGTGGCTGGGCAAACTCCCCGCCCGGTTGGATGACGCGGCCAATCTCATCCCCGCCCGCGTCACCGCCCTGCTCATCGTGGCCGCTGCGGGCAAAGATGCGCCCCGGGCCTGGCGCATCTGGCGGCGGGACGCGCGCCTCACCGCAAGCCCCAATGCCGGGCATCCCATGAGCGCGATGGCCGGCGCGCTGGGCGTGCGGCTGGAAAAGAAAGATCACTATGCGCTGGGAGCCGATTTGCGTCCGCCCCGGCCCGACGACATCCCCCGCGCGGTGCGCCTGCTCCGCACGACCGTAGCCGCTGGCGCCCTCCTTCTCACCATCTCCCTGCTCATCCTCACCCGCAAACGCTCCTGACCAGAGAGTTTGATCTCACGCAAAGACGCTAAGCCGCAAAGTTCTTCTTTGCCTCTTTTTTCCTTAGCGCCTTGGCGTCTTTGCGTGAGACATTTTTCGATGCCATTATGATCCCCCG
>JALWDV010000787.1 GCA_027036755.1 Anaerolineae bacterium | reverse complement strand
CGAAAGGTGGTGTCATCCGGGTGCGATTCGCGGCTGGCCAGCTTGAAGGGAGCGCTGATGGATGTCAGACGCTCCACGCCCGGCATCTTCATAAAAACTTCCGGGCTGATGCGGCGGGTTTCGCCCACCACGGCCACCACCGTACGCTCTTCGCCATAGATGGGATGGGGCGACGCGCCCGCCTTCTGCACCTGGGCGATCACCGCGCCGATCTCGGCTGCGGTGGAGTTGGGTTTCATTACGATGATCATGACAAATGCCTCTTACAATCAGATTTGCAGCAATTCGGCCTGGCCGCCGTTGCGGACGTCGGGCATCTCGGCCGCGGGATAAGAGCCCAACAGCTTGACGAATGCGGCTCGGGCCAGCAGCGCCACCAGCGCTTCGCGCTGCTTCTCATCCTGCCAGTGTCCCTCGAAATCGAGATAGAAGACGTAATGCCAGGGACGATTGCGGCGGGGGCGGCTCTCCAGCTTGGTGAGATTGATGTCGCGCGAAGCGAATTCATCCAGACAGGCGACCAGCGCGCCCGGCGTGTGGGGCGTGGCAAAGACCAGCGAGGTCTTGCTCTGCTCGGCATGGGGCGGATCGCCCCGGCCAATGACGAAAAATCGGGTGTAGTTGAAGGCCAGGTCTTCGATGCCCTGAGCCAATATCTCGAGATCGTAAATCTCGGCGGCCAGCTTGCTGGCGATGACCGCCACGCCCGACTCGGGGTTTGCAGCCAGGTCTTTGGCGCTGCCCGCGGTGTCGTACCAGGGTTTGGCCCGCCAGCCATGCCGGTTGATGAAGCGTTCACACTGGGCCAGAGCCTGGGGATGCGAGCGCACTTCCTGAATGTCATCCAGCGCGCTGCCCGGAAGCGAGATGAGGTTGTGCCGCACCCGCAGGAAAATCTCGCCCCACACCTTCAAATCATGCTCCAGCAGCAGATCATACGCCTTGTTGATGGACCCGGCCACGGAATTTTCCACCGGCACGGCCCCATAAGTGGCCCGACCATCATCCACCACAGCGAAGATATCCTCGAATGAGCGGCAGGGCAGGGTCTGCACATCGGGTCCGAAATGCTGATGAATGGCCTCTTCGCTGAAGGCCCCATGCTCCCCCTGGAAAGAAACGACAATCTGCTTGCTCATCTCGACCTCCCGCTGACGCGCTCCCAGTTGGAGACCTGCCGCTCAATCCAGGCGTCCAGATCATCCTCATCCAGCGGAGGCAACTGGGCTTTGTCGGGGCGCAGTTTCACGGCCTCGCCCACATACACATGCTGGATGTCCGCAGGCTTTTTGTCGGTGTTCCAGTGCACCAGAATGCGGATGCAGCGGGGAAGGCTGTTGGGCACATCCATCTCATGCCCGCACAGCAAAGCTGCATCCCACCAGCCCAACTGGCGGGCGGCCAGAGCCGGAAATTCGGCGTTGATATCGCGGGTGGTGGTGAAGATGGCGCTGGCCACATCCTCCGGCTCGATGCCATTGAGTCGGATCATCAACGCCAGCAAGCGGCGGGTTTCCCGCAGAATCTCTTCGCGGGAGTTGGATGTGACGGTGGTGGCGCCGCGAACGCCTCGACAAACCATGATGGGATGCTCCTCGGGTGGAAATGCGTGGGCCCAGGCGGGCGTGGTGATGGGTTGAGAATACCAGAGTCCGACTTGCAGCATGAGAAACCTCCTGCTCGTGATTGAGAGCTTTCGCCCACGCTGCTGGTGTCGGCGTTTTGGGACAACAAAAAGAGCGTGGGCCTGTCGCTCCACGCTCGGGAAAATGAAAAGTTGGGTGCGTCTACACAACGTCCTGCCCGGCGGGGAGCGATTCGCTAAAATAGCTAAAATAAAAGCTAAAATAGGCCCCGCCAAAGACGCGCGCCATCTCACCGATCATCGGGTCGGCGTTCGCAAGGAAAGAAAGCGCTGTGCGTGTTTCGGACATTGTGGATGCTCAAAAAAGATAAAGAAGAGCATAGCACAGAGTTTTTTCGCTGTCAAATCATGCAGATCGGCAATCAGCAATTCTAAATTTGGTTCGGAGACAAGCCCCCCTCCCGGCCTCCCCCCGCTTCGGCTGGCGCCTTGCCGGGGGAGGAGCTCTTCGCTTTGCCAATATGTGCAGCAGATGGGCATCTCCCTCCCCCGAACACGAGCGCAGCGAGTATCGGGGGAGGGAG
>JALWDV010000786.1 GCA_027036755.1 Anaerolineae bacterium | reverse complement strand
GAGGGAGACGCTGGTTTGCAAAGGATTTTCTCAGGCGAGGATGACATCCCCCCGCTGGCGGGGGGACTGAGGGGGGCCTTCTCGCGCAGATGCGAAAACCTCGGAAAAAGGGAAGTAATTTTTTGACGATCACTTAGTAGTTACTGTATGCGGCGCTGATGGTTCGCATTTTGCATTCGGGCGCGCCCAATTTGGGGTGGCAGGCCCGCGACCGTGCTTCTTTTTCCCTTTGCGCCTTTGCGTCCCTTCGGCCAGGTCCTTCACTTCGTTCAGGACAGGCTCAGGACATGCTTTGCGTGAGATCTATTTTCATAGCAGCCGAATTTTCGCCTGGGGACTATGTTTCGTTAAATCGCCGGTTGGGGTAAAATTCCAGGTTATCAAACCCGCCAATTCTCTTTGGATTATCCATGAAAGTCATCCTCCTGAATCCTCCTTCTCCGCCCGACGCTATGGCCAACCGCGAAGGCACGGCCAGTTTTGGCGCGCTTTCTCCAAAATTTCTCTATCCGCCCCACACGCTGGCAGTCGTCCTCGCGGCCCTGCGAGAAGCGGGACACAATGTGCAGATGATCGACGCAGCGGGCGAAAAGTTGAGTCTGGATGAGGTCATCGTCCGCATCCGCCAAAGCCAGCCCGACGCACTGGGCGCGTACGCCAGTTGGGCCACGCGAGACGCGGACAAGGCCGCACTGGCGGGCCTGCGAGCGGCCTTCCCCGCCACGCCCATCATCGTCATGGGCGCGGGCGCTCGCTATCATCTGGATGAATTGCTGGCCGCGGGCGCCAGCCACGCCCTGGCGGGCGATCCCGACCTGGCTTTTGCGGCGCTGATGGCGAAGCCATTGCCCGAGCCAGGCGTCATCAAAGCCAACGGGCTGCTGCCCGATGACCACAACTACGCGGGCCTGCTCAAGCATCCAGAAAAGCCGCCCCGCCCGGCCTGGGACGCGGTTCCCTGGCAGCGTTATGGCTTCCTCACCATCTTCGGCTCCCGGGGCTGCGATGATCATTGCAGCTATTGCGCCTATGTGCGGGTGCAGGGCCGCTCCAAGCGCCAGCGCCCCGCGCAGGATGTCATCGACGAAATGCTGTGGCTGGAGCGCACGTTTCATCCCCGGCGCATCATGGCCCGAGACCTGGTCTTTGCAGCGGATCGCATGTGGGCCATGGATGTGGCTCGGGGGCTGATTGCGGGCGGGTTCAGCACGCCCTGGGAGTGTGAATCCCGGCCCGAGCAGTTTGATCCGGCCTTGCTGAAGAAGCTGGCCCAGGCGGGTTGCGCGGCCATCAAAATCGGCATAGAATCGGGGGACGCGGAGGAGCTTGTGCGCATTGGACGCGTGGAGGATGCAGTCCATGCCGCCACCTATCTCGCCTACGTCCGCGAAGTGGTGGATGCGGCGAAGAGCTACGGCATCAATGTGCGCGCTTATGTGATGGTGGGCCTGCCGGGCCAGACCATGGCCGAGATTCAGAACACGGCCGCCTACATTCGCACCCTGCGCCCCACCTTTTTCCATCCCCGTCCCTACGAGGCTTATCCGCGCGTCGCCCTGGGCCCGGGCCAGACAGAGGAGGAGACCGCTTTTCTGCTCGGGCCTCTGCAAGCCGTGGCCGACGATCTCGCGGGCGAATATCAGCGCCAGCATTCGCGATGGCGACGATGGCGGCGCAAGCTGCTGCTGGCCATGTCCGACTGAGGGCAGTGCGCCCCAAGTACACGTCTAAAAAACTAATTCCCGTTTTTGTGCTCGCCGACTCAAGTCGGGCGCTTCAGGCCTGCGGCCAATGGACGGCCTCCGCCGTCCAAAACGACGACAACAAAAGGGTCGCCGAAGGGCGACCACTGGCGCGAAGCGCCTAAAGAGCCCGAGTTTACTCGGCCAGTGTTGCGGCGAAAAAGGGAAGTCATTTGGCGACGCGCCCCAAGACGAAGCCCCCTCTGCAACCCTCTCCATTTTCGCCTCCCCGCGTTTTATCTGAATGTTCTCAAATTAAATCGGTCATAATGGCGTTCGCCACGTCCGCCCGGCGATGAAGTCGCCGGGCTACAAAACAGCGCCGGATAAATCCGGCTAGCCCCGCAGGGGCGCTGTTTCTAGCCGGGGGACTTCATCCCCCGGCGCTGGCGGCGGGCGCGAAGCGCCCCGGGCCTATAACCGGATTATTTTG
>JALWDV010000785.1 GCA_027036755.1 Anaerolineae bacterium | reverse complement strand
AACTCGTCCGATGCCATTTCTCGAATCATTGACGCCATTAGCCCCCTAACGTAAAAAGATGTATCAGACAACACAAAAGCGATTTAAAGGTAGAGTTTACGTCCTGAGTGAAATCTGAAACATTAATTTGTTTTCATATAGTACAACAAAGGCACGCTTGATCATGACTACTATAGCAAAAGCATAGTAAAGCAGATTAAAAATCTTGGGTGTCTGGAAGAACTGGCAACAAGTGTGTTAGCAGTTCCGCCAAAACATTTTGAATTTTAGTTTGCCAATAAAGCATTAACAAATCGTAAATTTGCAAAGGAATAAAACGTAGCTTTGGCTGAGAATACACGCTTTAAAAAGTAGTGTTAGATACAGAAATAATTGTGTAGACATAAATGTTTGAGGCGTAAGCCGACTTGATGGCCACAAAATATGGACAAACGCCGTTAAATGAACATTATTATTACTCTTATCATGCCAGTCGTCGTTATCGTAGTCATGACGTCAATGACGAGGATGTACCCTGCTTACGTTTGCTATCGCTAAATATGATTACGTCATCAAATGTCTGTTTCATTTTCGTTTTCAGCGCGATGACAATAGACAGAGCTGTCAACCTGTTATAGTCAAAGGATGTCATCTACTCCGGCGTCAGTAGCTGTCTCCTAGGATCAGCAGTAAATACGATCTACTGAAGGCTTCGGGATCCGGGGATGCATAAACAAAGCCGTGAATATTGTGAAATATTAGTGTGTTACTTCGTCGCATTAACGTTCGATGCTGTTATGCGAGACTTAGGTTCTATAGCTTTGTCAATGTTCACCTTCCCGAAATTATCCTCTTCAATCAGCGCTCATTCGTAATATTTCCATCATGAAACGTGTTCTCCCAACACGCATTCTACTTTTATTAACCGGCGACATTCTATTATAATTTGAACGCTATTCTCACTGTAAAGCGCTTCACAATCTTCACTTAATTTAAGCAACGAAGTGTGGTGTGTTTTGTTTCTCTAATGTTTACGCACATTTGTAAAGCTTGTTATTTCCACCTCCACATTGTTTCCTCCATTCGAAACTGTCTTTCGAACGACTCTGCCGTTACACTTCCACATGCCTTCTTGAGTATCCGGTTGGACTACTGCAATGTGCTTCTAGTTGGCATAACAGCAATATATCTAGCCAAGCTCCAACGAGCACAAAATATCGCAACTCGACTTGCAGCTAAAATTAAAGGAGAGACCATATTACTCTCTTACTCAGAGTACTGTATTGGCTTCCATTTCGACAGAGGAGCATATTTAAGGTTCTCCCTCTAAGGTTTAAAGCCAGCAACAAATTGGTACCGGACCTTCAATTGCTGTTGAACAATACATACATGGGAGAGTGAGTGAGAGAGTGAGCGAGTGAGTGAGTGAGTGAGTGAGTGAGCGAGCGAGCGAGCGAGCAAGCGAGTGAGTGAGTGAGTGAGTGAGTGAGTGAGTGAGTGAGTGAGTGAGTGAGTGAGTCAGTCAGTCAGTCAGTCAGTCAGTCAGTCAGTCAGTCAGTCAGTCAGTCAGTCAGTCAGTCAGTCAGTCAGTCAGTCAGTCAGTGAGCGAGTCAGTGAGCGAGTGAGTAGTCAGTGAGTGAGTCAGTGAGTCAGTGAGTCAGTGAGTCAGTGAGTCAGTGACTAAGTGTGTTTCAATACGTCACATTCCCATACGCGCGTACACAGTCGTTTAATATAATTCCCGGTTATTCAAAAAACAGGCTCCATAACAGCTAACAACTATTTCCTTTGTAAACGTTGCCGAGTACAAGCTGAGTACAAGCAGAAACGTTTACTCATTCCAGAGAGAAACAAAGAGCAATTTTCAAATACACAACGAGTGAAACTCGACACTTCCATGCAGAAGATCACTTCTCTTTACCAAGCACGAGATATATTTCTGCTGCATGCCATTTGCCACCTTAAGTGATGAGGCCATTGCATTAGTGATAAGCTCAAAGATTGGACTCGCAATTATACAGCTAATCAGAGATGAGGTGTTTCGGTGTGAAAAGCGGTCATTAAATTACTCGCAGATGGCAATATCTGAAGAAGATTGGCGAGCAGCAGAGATGTCCGTGTTTGTGTCGATTTTCTGGGTGTTTTGGGATGACGTATGATCAGTGCAGGAGCGGCATTACTATTTCCAGTCCCGACC
>JALWDV010000784.1 GCA_027036755.1 Anaerolineae bacterium | reverse complement strand
AGGTGACGGTGCATGAGGGACTGGTGGACGTGTCCAGCATCGGCGTCAGCTACCGCTGGGATTTCGGTGACGGCTCTCCCTTCACCGAGGCCAATGGCAGCAACGTGGCCACCCACACCTTCGACGCGGCTGGCGAATATCGCGTGCGGGTGGAGGCGACGGACGCCCTGGGCACGCGCGCGCTGGGCTGCCTGCGCTTCACTGTCACCGATGACATGGTTGGCAAGACGCAGGACTTCACCGCCGAGATGACTTCCACCTACACGCCGCCCGAGCCGCTGCCCACGCCCGTCACTGTGGAATTGCCTCTGACCAGCGACACCTGGCTGAGCGGCGGTCATCCCACCGCCAACCACATGTGGGATCACAAACTGGTTGTGCGTCCCACCGGGCTGGATAACGTGTTGCTCACCTTCGACCGCAGCGCTCTGCCTGCCGGCGTCGAGATCCTGAATGCGGAGCTGACTGTGAACGCCACCTATGAGACAGGCGCTTTGGGCAAGCGACTGATGGTGATGAACGTGGATCCCTTCGATGCTGCAACGGCGACTTACGCGGATGGTTTGAATTTCTACAACCCCGGCCCGGCTGTCGATGTGGCGATGGGCTCCATGACGCTGAACGCGACTGATCAGGTGAAGGCCTGGGACGCGGCCAATAGCCCGGGCAATCCGCAACTTGCTGTTGCCGCGGACGGCCCGCTGGGACGCGTTGTCTTCGATAGCCTCGAGACTGCAAACGCCGACCCCAATGCGATGGCTCCCAAGCTGATGGTGACGTATCGCCCCGCCCACTAAGCGATAAGCCGATGCACTGATCTCCGGTGCATCTCTCAGGACAGGGCCCGGACGCATTGTTCCGGGCTCTGTCGCGTTTGATCCCGCCTATGCTTCTTCTTCCCCTGCTTCCATCATCTCGATGCGCTCGGTGAGCGCGTCCATGTCCTCGTCCTCCAGGGGGGGCAGCTCTTCCAGGCTGCTGATGCCGAAGTAGTTGAGGAAGTCGGGAGTGGTGCCAAAGAGCACGGGACGCCCGGCCGTTTCCATCCGCCCGACTTCTTGCACCAGGCCCCGGTGCAGCAGGGTGCGGATGACGCCATCGCTGCTGACGCCGCGAATCGCCTCGATCTGCGGTCGGGTGATAGGCTGACGATAGGCGATGATGGCCAGGGTCTCCATAGCCGCCCGCGAGAGTTTGGTGGTCAGGTCCAGGCCCAGATAAACCTCGATGACGTCTGCGGCTTCGGGCATGGTCACCAGTTGCACTGTGTCGTGATGTCGTTGCAGGCGGATGCCCCGCTCCTGCAGGGTTTCGACCAGCATGAGCAGGGCCAGCTCGACATCCTCGGCCGAACAATCCAGGGCCGAGGCCAGACGTTCGATGGGCGCGGGTTCGCCCGCGACGAAGAGCAGGCTTTCCAGCAGTCTGGCGAGATGGGCGTAGTCGATGTCCGGGGCTGCGTCTTCGGCCTCGGGCGTCTCTGCGGCCATCGTTTCGGCCTGTTCCGAAGGCTGCTCGGTTGGCTGGCTGGCGGCGGGTTGCGGTTGGTCGGGCGTTTGTTGTGGGGCGTTGGGGGCGTCGGACATGGTGGAAAATGGGGGCTGTTATGACATTGTCGAATTATTTGGCGTCTCGCTCTCGCAATGCCATCGCTTTGCGACTTATTTCTTCCAGGGCTAATTCTTCACCGAGGTTCTGGCTCTGACGCCAGAGCGTATAATCGAAGGGCTCTCGCTGAATGAGGGACACAAAGCGCTCCGCTTCAACATCGCCGAGGTGTCGTGTGAGAATTTGCAAGCCTTTTATCTTGATTTCTGTATCTGTAATCATGTCAATTCATTCGAGTGCGTCTTTTCAAGAAGCCAGCCTCTTGTGTGTCATTCTGAGGGAGCGTAGCGACCAAAAGCCTGCCATGAGCGTATCCGAAGGAAATCTCGATGTCTGCAAAGGTGGAGATTCTGGTTCTTTTGGATTTGGGTGTGTCCAATTTCGGTTGGAAGCGTTTGCCACGTCCGCCCGGCGATGAAGTCGCCGGGCTACAAAACAGCGCCGGATAAATCCGGCTAGTGCAAGGAGGCGTAAGTCATTGTATCGTTTGCTGCTTGCACTTGCGCCCAGCCGGATATGCGATCCGGCGGGTTAAACGGGAAAAGTGCGCCGGATCGCACATCCGGCGCGACGCATTATCATAACAAACCATACAATCATTTCAGCCTTCGTGTACTAGCCCCGCAGGGGCGCTGTTTCTAGCCGGGGGACTTTATCCCCCGGCGTTGGCGGCGGGCGCAAAGCGCCCCGCCAATGAATGGATTATTTTAACTTTCCAACTCATTTTGGACACACTCTTTGGATTTCAGGGGGTGAGATGCAGGGTGGATTGCGCATCCGCGCTGGGAGTTCTCTGCATCCAGCCGGATTCACAATCCGGCGGGTCTGATAAAGCCGAGGTCCCCCTGAAATCCTGTTGGGCCGATTTTAGCAGCTTGCTGGAAAAGTTCTCGGCATCGTGGAGTGCTGAAATTTGTTACATCTCGGCGGGGTAGGGGGCGTGGCGCAGGTTGACGTTGAGTTTGCCCAGTTTCAGGCCCATGTCTTGTTCGATGATCTCCCGGGTGACCAGCATGATCTCTTCGGTTTTCATGGGCAGGTCGATCTCGGGCGAGGTTTCGACATCCAGTTTGATGTTGACGGTGTCGCCCCGGGGCTCGACCATGGGGAATACGGAGATGACGTCGGCCAGTTGGTCCAGATGCCAGGCCAGGCGTTTGGCGATGCTGTCGGCGGTGACGCGGATTTCGCCGTGTTCGGTGCGCATGGAGACTGCGGGTTCTTTCTTTTTGTGCGGAAGTTCGGCGATCATCAGGGGGATGACGATGAGGATGGCGATGGCGGCCAGGGCTACTCGGCCCAGGTTGAAGAGGAGGGGCGCGGTCATCTGTTGCTGGCGGGCCCATTGGGTGAGATGTCCGATTTGGGTTTGCAGCCAGGACAGGGCCTCGAAGGGGGCCGCGGCCAGAATGATGAGGAGCAGAAAGGCGATGAGGAATATGAGGAATCCGATGATGCGGTTGAGGGCGTTCATGTGTTTTTCCTGGGGGAGTTGGATGTGAGGATGGTGTTGGATGAATGGTACAGGATTGGGGAGATGGTGTCAATCTTTGCGGACGGGCAGAAGCCAGAGGATGGCCAGGCTCGCCAGGGTGAGGAGGCTGGTGAGCGCGCCCAGGCGCAGGCTGCGGGGCTGGAAGGTGATGAGGAGGTCGTGTTCGCCCGCGGGCAGGCTGACGCCCCGCAGGAAGATGTCGGCGGGGAAGATGGGCAGTTCGCGGCGTTTGTCGGCGTCCGGGTCCAGAACGGCGCGCCAGCCAGGGTGCCATCCTTCGGCGACGATGAGCAGTGCATCGCGGTCGGCCCGGTAGTGGAGGTGAAGGCGCTCCGGTCGACGTTCGAGAATTTGTAGCCGGGGGGAGCTCAGGGGGATGCCTCGCGGAGCGAGAACGGCGCTGGATTCTTCTAAAACAGCGACGTGAGCCGGGGCGAAGTCGGGGGCCTGCATGACGGCGACGGCCTGGTCGAGATCGGCCACGGTGTGAATTTTGTCGACGGTGAAGAGCCGGGGCAGGGCTGCGTTGTTGCGATAGATTTTGACGTCGCCCGAGTGGATGCGTCGCCAGGGTTCTCGGGTGACGATGGGGGTGGCGTGGGAGCCGCTGGCGCGGTCGTAGATGGCCATGCCGCGGATGAACAGGGGGGCGTCGTTTCGCAGCAGGTGGAAGGTGATGGTTTTGATGCGGCGTTGGGCGAGGCTGGCGGGCAGGGCTTCGGCGGGGATATCCAGTTGGGCGATGGCGTCCTGGCCCGGGGCGTGGTGGGGCCAGCGCACTGCGGGCAGGTCGTTTTGGGGGATGGGGCGGTTTTCGTCGGCTCCGACCGCTGTTTCGAGGCCCGCGCGGATGGGGAGGGTGACGGTCGAGTTGTCATAAAATGTCGTGGTGATTGTGGCGACCGGTTCGCCCTGGGGGAGGGAGGCGGCTTGGGGGCCGAGGTGGCTGATCAGGCCCACGCCGCTGGCGGGGAATTGGGGGGCGTCGGTTATGGTCAGGTCGGGTTGGGCCGCGGTGAGCCAGGCGCCGAAGGCCAGGTCGTAGTAGATGTCGTCATGCCATGCGTCGAAGTTTTTGTCGGCGATGACGTAGCAGACGTTGAAGGGGGCCAGCAGTCGGGCGGGGGGGATGGCGTGTAGTTGTTCGCGCAGTCTGCCATCGGCTACGATGTTTTCGGGCGGCAGGAAGAGGGCCATGGCTTTGACGAAGCGGGCGGTGGGCAGGACGCCGCCGCCAAAGCCATCCAGCGAGGGGATGTGGAAGATGACGCCCAGGTTGGGGGCGATGACTTCTTTGGCTTTGGTGGCGTTGATCAGGTCGGCCAGGGCTTTTTCGTCGAGGTGGGGGCCGTAGATGCGTTGCAGGTCGTGCAGATCGCCTGGATCCCAGGTGGTTGTGCTGAGGCTGACGGTGCGGCAGGCGCTGCCGCGAGGCCCGGGGCCCAGTTCAGCGGCGATGCGGGCGGGCGCGGTGCGCCATGATCGTAGGGCCTGGGGTGCGGTGGGGTGCTGGATGGGCAGTGCGTAGCTGGCGAGGTAGAGTTCGAGGAAGAGGATGAGGGGGATGAGGCGGCGGAGGTCGGGGATGGGGCGTTTGGGCCACAGGATGAGGGCGAAGGGGATCGCGGCCGCTGCCCAGCCCAGGGTTGTGATCAGGTTGGGGCGCGTGAGCAGGGCCAGTCCGCCCAGGGCGATGGCTCCGGCGATGATCCATTTTTTTTCTTTCTCCCCTTCCGCTTTCCCTTCCGTCCGTTGTTTTAGCTCCTGGGCCCCCAGTGCGGCCAGCAGTGCGATGCCCAGGATGGCGGCTGGTAGAAATCGGGCGGGGACGCGGAAGAGATCCCAGCCGGGAATGAGGCGGTAGAGGAGGTATTCCAGGGGGTCGTAGGCTCCGAAGGCCAGCAGGAGGCCAGCCAGGGTGAGGAAGACGCCCAGGAAGCGCAGGCGGCGGTTGGGGTGTCGCAGGCCCAGCAGGGCGAGGATCAGGCCCGCCACGCCCGCATAGGCCACCCATTCGCCATACGCGTCGGTGCCCAGGGCCATGCCCAGGTCTCGGGCGTAGTGGGGAAGCAGGGTGAAGCCCAGTCGCCAGGGGGGCAGGCTCAGGGCCGCGTGTTCACGAAAGGCCAGTCCTCCCTGACGGTAGGAAAGTTGTGAGAGTTCGAGGGTGGGCAGCAGTTGCACGGCTGCGATGAGGCCCGCCAGCAGCAGCGCGGCCAGGGCTGCGGGCCAGGCGTCGGCGAGGCTGCGGGCGAGGCGACGGGGGCGCAGGCTGCGCAGACTGCGGTTGCGCCAGAGGATGTCACCCAGAATCCATAATCCGAAGATGACGGCGGCGTTGTAGAAGGATTGGGTGTGTCCGGCCAGGAAGGCCATGGCCCAGATCAGGGTCATGGTTATTCCCCAGCGCCGCGTTGCTTGATCCCAGCGCGGCCATTGTCCCGGCTGCGGGCGTTTTTCCCACAGCAGGATGGCGGCCAGGAGCCAGGGGTAGGCGCTGATCTGGTTGGGATGCAGCAGCAGGCCCGTCACCCAGCCGTTGAGGGAGAGGAGCAGGGCCGCGATGAGGGCGGGCAGGGCGGCTTGCGTCGGTTCAGTTGTTCTCAGCAGTTTTTTGATCAAGAAGTATCCGAAAACGCCGGCCAGCCATGCGTGCAGCGCCGCGGTGATGAGAATCCCTTTTTCGGCGCTGAAGAGGATCATGGGCCAGCGCAGGGGGTAGAAGACTTGCGTCTGGGGATTGGCCTGGAAGGGCGCGCCTGCGAAGATGTAGTCGTTCCACAGGGGGAGATGTCCGGCTCGCAGCGCCTGGTTGAGTTGATCCCAGTAGGGGGCGAAGTAGGCGAGGAAGTCGCCGCTGGCCGGGATGAGGGACGTGAACAGGACGCGGGCGTAGACGGCCAGCACCGCGAGGGTGATGGCGGCCAGGGCCAGCAGGTCGGTCGTGCGGAGGCGGCGGATCATGGGGATATTATACGGTCAGGGCCGAGTCTTGCCCAAAAGACGCGGCGCGCCGCCCTCCGATCCTCAGTCCAAAATTCCAAATCCGGGTTCTTTTGGATTTCAGGGGATGAGATGCCGGGCGGATACGCTATCCGCCCTGAGAGCTTTCTGCATCCGGCCGGATGCGCAATCCGGCGGGTCTGGTAAAGACAATTTCCCCTGGAATCCTGTTGAGCCCAAATCCAAGATCCGAAATTCGCAGCCCCCGCCGGGGGATAAAGTCCCCCGGCTAGAAACAGCGCCCCTTCGGGGCTAGCCGGATTTATCCGGCGCTGTTTTGTAGCCCGGCGACTTCATCGCCGGGCGGCGGTTGGTCACGAAGATCGAGACTTTTTTCTCGATCTCGATGCGCTAAGCGCCTACTTCCTTGTTACGTCATTTCGACGACCGTAGGGAGGAGAAATCTCCTCGTTGGCAAGGGGATTTCTCAGTCGCTGCGCTCCCTCGAAATGACGTAGGAGAGCTCATTTACGGAACAGTCCAACGGCGGGCGAGCCCGCGCCGATACCGATGAAAGACGAGGACACGGATTGACACGGCCTTCGGTCACAGATTTTTTGAATTATCCGTGTTTTTCTGTGTTCATCCGTGTT
>JALWDV010000783.1 GCA_027036755.1 Anaerolineae bacterium | reverse complement strand
GCCATCCAGCAGGGTTTTCTTCTTCTCCGCCTCGCCGTTTTGTTTGCGCTCCTCTTGCTTGATGGCCTCCCAGTTACGGGCCACATCCTCGGCGTTACGCACGCTGACATCGCCAAACACATGGGGGTGCCGCCGGATGAGTTTTTCCACCACATGGCTGATCACGTCCGGCAGCTTGAACTCGCCCTCCTCGGTCGCGATTTGCACATGCAGCGCCACCTGGATGAGCAGATCGCCCAGCTCTTCCTTCAGCGCCTCGCTGTCTTCCGCATCCAAGGCGTCCAGAACCTCGTAGGTCTCCTCCAGCAGATAGGGGCGCAGGCTCTGGTGGGTCTGTTTGCGATCCCAGGGGCAACCGTCGGGCGCTCGCAGATGGGCGATGATCTCCTGCAGGTCGGCGTAGGTGGCGGGACGGGCCAGGGGCGGCGTCCACAAGGTGGTCAGATCATCGAAATCATCGCTGCGATCCAGTTCGTAGAGGGGCATCCGCCGCAGGCGCAGATGGGGCGAGCCCGCGCCGGAGATGAGGGTCACCAGGTGATCATCAGGATAGACGTTCATCAAGGTGAGTTTGACATCCCCCGCCAGCAAACGGCTGTAAAGCTGTGGGATCAGCAGCCCCATGCCCTGGGAGCCGCGAGGATGGTATTCATTGGCCAGGGTTTGAGCGTCTACGATCTGGACGCCGCGGATGGGGTCTGCGCCCAGGGCGGCGAAGGTGGGTTCCAGAAAGCTGACCGCAGGATGAAGGGTGACGGGGATATCGAGGGCTTCGGCCTGCTTGCGGATGAGCTGCGGGGTCATCTCGGCCACCGCGGGGTCGCCTGGAACGGCGTAGATGACGTCTCCTTGTTGGCCGCGCGCGACCACGTCGGCGGCGATGGCCACATACACGGCGGCGAAGTCATCATGGCTTTCGTAGAGATGATCGTAGCTGTGAACGACGGTGTGGCGGGCCACCGCGTCCACCGCCGGATGTTCTCGGGTGCGCACCCAGATTTCGGATGATTCGGCGATGAGAGTCCAGGTTCGTCGGGTGATGAGTTCGGGATCGCCCGGGCCTAAACCGATGATGTGGATCATGCTTCGACTCGTTCTGATGAATGACGTGCGGGAAAGTGTTGGTTGGGTAGATTGAGGAAACGGGCGCGCCGCTCACGCCGCGTCCACGCTCCTCGATTATTATACGTCAGTTGTGAGGAGCATAAAGAAGGCGGAGCCTTTCGACTCCGCCCGTGCCGGGAATGGATCGAGGGATGTCAGTTGGAATCTGGCACAACCCAGAGCTGATTGGCCAGCTTGGCTCCCACGTACGCCACGCCCGCGTTGCTGTTGATCGCCACGCCGAAAGGCCCGCCACCAACATAGACGGTTCTGAGAATGCGATTGGACGCGCCGTCCACGATGGTAACCGAATTGGAGGCGGTGTTGGGCACAAAGACGTGGTTGGTGGACAGGTTGATGGCAATCCGGCCCGTGGCGTCATCGCCGCTCTTGGGCAGATCTAGATTGGCGAGTCGGCGCAAACCCTCGTCTATCGCCTGGAAGACGCCCAAGCGGGCGAAGAATGTGGGCCCCTGATAGGTGACATAGAGACGATTGTTGTTGGGATTGAACGCCAGGGCGAAAGGCTCCCCCCGAGAGTCTTCATCATTGGCGCGATAATCCCGGAGAAGTCGCCATGACGCCACATCGTACACGGCGATCAGGTTATGATCTCGGGAGCCGACATAAACCCGGTTGCGATTCTCATCCACGGCCAAGCCAAAAGCGCCAGCCGAGACGGAAATCTTGCGCACCACTGTATGGTTGTTTCCGTTGATCTCTTCCAGGAGATTGCTGTCGTGGGACGCCACATAAATGCGGTTTGTCCTTTCGTTGACGCCCACGTAGGTGGGGAAATACCCTGTGGCGATCTTCTTCAGGAGCCTGTTTGCAGCTCCGTCGATGACCGCAACTTCGGAACTGCCCGCACAGGCTACATACACCCGATTGGTGCGCGTGTTCACATCCACGCCAAAGGGCAGGCTGCACGCCTGCACGGTCGCGATGGACTGCAACTGTGAGTTCAGCACGAGCACAGAGCCGGAATCCCGGTTGGTGATGTACAGACGTCCGGTCTGCGGATTGTAGGCGGCGTCGTTCGGCGTGTGCAGGCCCGAGACCGGAACCTTGTAGGG
>JALWDV010000782.1 GCA_027036755.1 Anaerolineae bacterium | reverse complement strand
CACCCCGACCCTCCCCCGATACTCGCTGCGCTCGTGTTCGGGGGAGGGAGATGCTCATCTGCTGCACAAATTGGCAAAGCGATGGGCTCCTCCCCCTGCAAGGCGTCAGCCGAAGCGGGGGGGAGGCCGGGAGGGGGGCTTGTCTCCGAACCAAATTTGAAATGGGTGCGTCTCATTTCGGTTGGAAGCGTTTGCCACGTCCGCCCGTCGATGAAGTCGCCGGGCTACAAAACAGCGCCGGATAAATCCGGCTAGTACACGAAGGCCGAAATGATTGTATGGTTTGTTATGATAATGTGCCGCGCCGGATGTGCGATCCGGCGCACTTTTCCCGCTCAACCCGCCGGATCGCATATCCGGCTGGGCGCAAGCGCAAGCAGCCAACTATACAACGACTTACGCCTCCTTGTACTAGCCCCGAAGGGGCGCTGTTTCTAGCCGGGGGACTTTATCCCCCGGCGTTGGCGGCGGGCGCGAAGCGCCCCGTTAATGAATGGATTATTTTAACTTTCCAACTCATTTGGGACACACCCATTTGAAATTGCTGCTCTGTAACGATGCCGTCTCTCATTACTCCCTCATTTCTCATTCCTACTTTTTATCATGGTCCCACCTGAACTTCTCACCCCTTACACTGTCGAACTCGCCGGAGTCACCCGAGACCTGCCCCGCGTGGAGATCGCCCCGGGCGTGGTCATCGCCATCCTCAACATTCTGGGCGATATGCCGCTCACCGAAGCGGTGGCCCATGCACTGGTCGCCCGCCTGCCCGAATCGGTCGAGATGCTGGTCACGGCCGAGGCCAAGAGCATCCCCCTCATCTACGCCATGTCGGTCAAGAGCGGGCTGCCCTACCTGGTGCTGCGCAAGAGCCGCAAGCCCTACATGACCGGCGCCATCAGCGCAGAAGTGGTCAGCATCACCACGGGCAAGCCGCAGACCCTGTGGATGGATGGGCGGGACATCGAACGCGTGCAGGGGCGCAAAGTCGTCTTCGTCGATGACGTCATCTCCACGGGCAGCACGCTAAAGGGCGCGCGGGCCCTCATCGAAAAGGCGGGCGGCGAGATCGTCGCTTCCGCCGCCATTATGACCGAAGGCGACAATCCCGACTGGGAGAACGTCATCGCCCTGGGCAATTTGCCTTTGTGGATCGTCGAGTGACTCCGAGCGAGCCGATTCTGCTTCTCTCCGCCAACAGGACAACATGCTCGAAAAACTTGATCAGATAGAAGCCCGATACGAGACGCTGGAAAAGCAACTGGCCGACCCTGAGGTGGCGTCCGACTATCAGCGCGCGGCCAAAATCGCGCAGGAGCAGGCAGAAATCCGGGAGATCGTGGAGACCTATCGCCAGTACAAGCGCGTTCAGCAGGAGATGGCCGAAGCCGAAGAGATGATGGCGCTGGAGGAAGATCCCGAGATGCGCGAGCTGGCCGAGGCCGAGCTGAAAGACCTGAAAAGGCAATCTGCGGAGCTGGAGGAGTCGTTGAAACGGCTGCTCATCCCCAAGGATCCGCGTGACAAGAAGAACGTCATCGTGGAGATTCGGGCTGCCGCGGGCGGCGACGAGGCGGGCCTGTTCGCCGCCGATCTCTTCCGCATGTACACGCGCTATGCCGAGCGGCATCGCTGGAAGGTGGAAGTGCTCTCCAGCAACCGCAGCGGCATTGGCGGCTACAAGGAGATCATCTTCATGGTCAAGGGTGAGGGCGCTTACAGCCGTCTCAAGTACGAATCGGGCGTGCATCGGGTGCAGCGCGTGCCCGAGACCGAGTCCCAGGGCCGCATCCACACCTCCACTGCGACCGTGGCCGTGCTGCCCGAGGCCGACGATGTGGAGGTGGAGGTGAATCCCAACGACATCCGCATCGACATCTTCCGATCCAGCGGCCCGGGCGGCCAGAGCGTGAACACCACCGACAGCGCGGTGCGCATCACGCATCTGCCCACGGGTCTGGTGGTGAGCTGCCAGGACGAGAAGAGCCAGCTCCAGAATCGCATCAAGGCCATGTCTATCCTGCGGGCCCGGCTCTACGATATGGAAGTGAAGCGTCAGCAGGCGGAGTTGGGCGCGGAGCGCCGTTCGCAATTGGGCGGCGGCGACCGCAGCGAGAAAATCCGCACCTACAACTTCCCCCAGAACCGCGTCACCGATCACCGCATCGGCAAAAGCTCCTACAACCTGCCTGCGGTGCTGGATGGCGAGCTGGATGATTTCATCGATGAGCTGGCCCTGGCCGAACAGGCCGAGCGGCTGCAAGCGGTGGGAGAGGCGTAAAAAGTAGGCCCGGGGCGCTTCGCACCCGCCGCCTGCGCCGGGGAATGAATTTCCCACGGCTAGAAACAGCGCCCCTGCGGGGCTTAGCCGGATTTATCCGGCGCTGTTTTGTAGCCCGGCGATGAAGTCGCCGAGCGGACGTGGCGAACGCCACTCAAAGGCGGCCTTCGCCGCCTATTTGAACCCCGTTGTGGGGGCGCCGCAGGGCGACCTTGGGGGCGCAGTCTGATCCAATTTCCTTACCTCAGCCCCCGCCCGTCTCGGAGCGGGAGATGAACAAAAGGTGGGGGCTTGCGCCTAAAGAGCCCGGAGTTTACTCGGCCAGTGGCGCAACGAGAAGGGAAGTTATTTCTAGACGTTCACTTAATACAGGAACATGGGTTTGCCCTGCACATGGGCGATCTTGGGACGATATTCATCCACGTCGTAGAACTCAGGCACATCCACCCGCTTGAGCCCCCGGGTGCTGTAATCCGCGGCCACGTGGGTGTAACGCCCCTCGCGTAGCGAGACCATGCGGCCGGTGATGCCGCGCGTGGCCAGATCGACGGCCAGCGCACCAAAGTTGGCGGCCACGATGCGATCCAGCGCATCGGGAGCGCCCGAGCGCATGAGATAGGCCAGTTGCTGATAGATGATGTTTTGTCCGGTGAGCTCCTTGATCTGTTGCGCCACCTGATAGCCGACGCCGCCCAGCTTCTTGTGTCCGTACGCGTCGGCCTCGCCCGATTCCATCACCTGCCCGCCGATGGGGTATGCGCCTTCGGAGATGGTCATCATGGCGTAGTTGCTGGGATTGCGTTTTTTGTCTTCCATCAGCAGGTGCGCCAGCTTCTCGATATCGAACGGCGCCTCCGAGATGATGGCCCGATCCACATCAGCGCAAAAAGCGGAGATGAGGGAGGTCTCGCCCGAGTTGCGGCCAAACAGCTCGACCACGCCGATGCGCTCATGCGAGCCCACCGCGGTGCGCAGGTTGGTGATGAGTTCGACCGAACGGGTGACCGCGGTGCTGAAACCGATGCAATAGTCGGTGCCATACACGTCGTTATCCATGGTTTTGGGAATGGAGACCACGGGGAAGCCCTCGCGATGGATGCGGGCGCCGTAGCTGAGGGTGTCGTCGCCGCCGATGGGGATGAGCACATCCACGCCCAGGCTCTCCAGAGTCTCCAGCACCTTCTTGGTGACGTCCAGCGAGCCGTCCTCGTTGACGGGATAATCCTCGGGGTTGAGGAATTCGGGCAGGTGGTCGGGGCGCACCTTGCTGGGCTTGGTGCGCGATGTGTGCAGGAAGGTGCCGCCGGTGCGGTCGATCTTGCGCACCATCTGCTTGTTCAGCTCCACCACCCACTGATTCCAGCTATTGGGATCATCGGGATTGTAGCGCAGCGGGCCCGCCCAGCCGCGCCGGAAACCCAACACGCGCCAACCCTGATCCACGGCGCGGCGCACAACCATTTTGATGGTGGGATTCAGGCCGGGCACATCGCCGCCGCCTGTGAGAACAGCCAGTGTTTTTTGTTTTGCACTCATTTGATGCCTCGCTTTTATTGTTTTGATGATGATTTGCAATGAGGCCAGGAATGATAGCTAGTAACTGCTAACGTACTCGACTTTAAGCCTCGAAAAGCCACGAAGGCTCGAAGTTCTTTTCGAAGGCACGAAGGGAAAATAAAGAAAAATACTTCGCGCCTTCATCTTCTTCGTGTCTTCGTGGCAAAAAGTGGTGATGAGACCTTAGTAGTTACGATAGCTATCAGAATTCAGGCCATAGAAAACCCGCCGGAGGTGGCGACGACGCTGTCTCCTGCGGGTATTTGCACTAAGTTTAGCACGGTTTGAACCGGCAAGCAAGAAGCCTCGCCAGGGGCGTGACGACCTCGCCTGATTGCGGGCGTGGCGCTGCGGCGGCCATTCGTTGGCTGTGGGATACCGGATGTTGGCTGCATGAGTTGAGAACCAAGTTGGCGGGCGCAGGCCCGCCTTCGGGACGAAGTCCCCAAGAGACTGAATTCATTCGGCCAGTGCCCGCCACCTGCCCAAAGCGTCGACTGAAGTCGCTCCATTGAGCCCTGCGGGCTGAAGGGCGACCTGCGTCGCCCAGCCTTCCAACCGAAATGGGACGCACCCATTTGAAATTGCCGGGTTCGGCAAAGGGGGTGTTGACAATCTTGCCGGGGCCGGAGATAATCGGAACATGACTCCGCATTTGATTCTGCCTCAGTTCATTTATCGGGCCATGCTCGCCCACGCCCGGGCCGAGTATCCGCGCGAGGCTTGCGGCTTGCTGCGCGGCCGGGCGGGGCGCGTCACGGACTTTTTGCCTGCACGTAACGTTGCGCGCAATCCTCAAATGGATTACGAGGTGGATGCGGCGAGCCTGCTGCGGGCGTTGGCCTGGGAGGATGAGGGGGATGAGCTCATCGCCATCTATCACAGCCACCCGACCAGTCCCGCCCGACCCTCGGCCGTGGATGCGGGCCGGGCCTTTTATCCCGACAGCGTCTATCTCATCATCTCGTTGCAAAACCTCGACGCGCCGCAATTGAAGGGCTACTTTCTGCGGCCCGAGGCGGTCTTTCGGGATGACGCGGCCCGCAGGTTGCAGCAGGATGTTTCTTTCCAGCAAGTGCGTCCGGGGCTGTGGGCGCATTTGTTTTCGGGCGATGCGCCTTTGGCGGATAATTTGCGGCCAGGCGCGTCCGACCCGATTGCATTTTATTTGATTTTCGAGAAACCTGCGCCGCACCGCCCGCCGCCCGTGCGTCTCATCAGCGTGCAGCCAGCGTCCATCAGCATTCAAATATAGTCAGATGCTGGCCGCGGAATTTGACGTCTGCGAATCGCTCTGGAGAACCCCATGTCCAAACGCATTTCCCTTTCCCTGTTGCTTTTCCTGTTGCTGGCGCTGGCCTTCACGCCCGCCATCACTCGCGGCCAGGCCGGGCCAGACGCCCGGGTGGACGCGGATGTGTGGTCCGAGCTGGACGCCCGGAAGACGGCCGACGTCCTCATCTTCCTCAGCCCCCGTCCCGATCTCGCTCCCGCCCGGCGCATCATGGATAAAACCGAGCGCGGGCGATGGGTCTACGATACGCTGCGGGCCGCGGCCCGAGAAGGCCAGGCCCCCATCAAGGCCGAACTGCGGCGCATGGGTCTGGATTTCCGCTCCTACTGGATCGCCAACGCGGTGTGGGTGCGGGTGAACACGCGGCAGCTCGACCGGCTGCTGCAAATCCCCAATGTGCTCAACGTGGCTCTGGACAAGCCCTATCGCATCATTCAGCCCTTCCCAGCCGAGCCATTCGGTCCTCAGCGCGTTGAAGCTGCCGAATGGGGCGTGAATCGCGTGAACGCACCCTGGGCTTGGGATCAGGGGATCACCGGCGCTGGCGTGGTGGTGGCCGGGCAGGACACCGGCTATCATTGGGATCATCCTGCGCTGCAACGGGCGTATCGCGGCTTCGATCCTGCTGATCCCACCCATCCTGACCACGATTACAACTGGCACGACAGCATTCACGCCATCGATCCTCACAACTCGGGGACGAATCCTTGCGGGTTGGATTCCCCCGTTCCTTGCGACGATCATGGTCATGGCACGCACACCATGGGCACGATGGCGGGCAACGACATGGACCCCAGCGATCCCAACTGGCCCGAAGGCGCCAATAACGCCATCGGCATCGCGCCCGGAGCCAGATGGATCGGCTGCCGTAATATGGAGCGGGGATGGGGCCGTCCTTCCACCTACATCGAATGCTTCGAATGGTTCACAGCTCCCTGGCCCATCGGCGGCGACCCCCAAACCGATGGAGACCCTGCCAAAGCGCCCGACGTCATCAACAACTCGTGGGGCTGTCTGCCCTCAGAAGGATGCAACGGCCCGGAGATCGAACCGGCCATGAACGCGGCCATCGACGCTGGCATCGTGGTGGTGGTCTCCGCGGGCAACGCAGGCTCCAGTTGCAGCAGCGTCAACGATCCACCCGCCATCTATCCCCGGGCCTTTGCCGTGGGAGCCACCGACAGCAGCGACGGCCTGGCCACTTTCAGCAGCCGCGGGCCCGTCACCTACAACGCCGAGACTTTCCGCAAGCCCGACATCAGCGGGCCGGGCGTCAATGTGCGCTCCGCCTATCCTCCCAGCGGCTACGCCGCCATGTCGGGCACCAGCATGGCCGGGCCCCACGTGGCGGGGGCGACTGCATTGCTGCTTTCGGCCGAGCCCAGCCTCAGGGGGAGGGTGGAGATGACCGAGCAGATTCTCATGCGCACGGCTGATCCCCAAACCAGTTCCCAGGGCTGCGGCGGCGATGGCGGCAACGATGTGCCCAACAACGGCTTCGGCTGGGGCGTCGTCAACGCCCGCAGCGCCATCGAATCCCTGAGCCAGCAGGGGACGCTGACCGGCGTCATCACCGACGCCAT
>JALWDV010000781.1 GCA_027036755.1 Anaerolineae bacterium | reverse complement strand
AAAAATCTGTGACCGAAGGCCGTGTCAATCCGTGTCCTCGTCTTTCATCGGTATCGGCGCGGGCTCGCCCGCCGTTGGACTGTTCCGTAAATAGGCTCTCCCACGTCATTTCGAGGAAGCGCAGCGACCGAAAGGTGCGGCGCCCTTGAGCTTGCGGTAAGTGCGTCGCACCTGGGAGATTCCTTCTCCCTGTTGTTGATGAAATGACGTTACAGCCGCTGTGCAGCTTTCAACACATCTTCGGGCCCTGATTCCTCCAGATCGAACCAATGGATAGCGGGATTGGAGAGGCGGAACCAGTTGTATTGGCGGCGGATAAAGGCCCGCGTTGCCCGGCGGATGAGCCTCTTCGCCTCCGCCAGATCATAATCCCCGACCAGATACGCCGCGATCTCGCGATAGCCCAGGCTGGCGAAGCTGGGCAGATGGGGCGTGTAGCCGCGGGCCAGCAATGCCTGCACCTCCTCCACCCAGCCCGCCTCGAACATGGCCTCGATGCGGGCGTCGGCGCGGGCGTAGAGCGCCTCGCGCGGCCGCGTCAAACCGATCTGAACGATGCGCCAGGGGGGCGGCTGTTTGGTTTGCAGCTCGCTGAAGGGACGCCCGGCCACCATCGTCACCTCGATGGCTCGAATGACCCGGCGCAAATTACGATAGTCGATGACCAGGGCGCTGGCCGGGTCCAATTCTCTCAGACGGGCGAAGACGGCCTCCTTGCCCTTGCGGGCGGCCAGCTCCTCCAGCTCTTGCCGCAGCTCGGGCTGGGGGGGCACGCGCGGGATCTGCCAGCCTTCGATCACGGCCCGGACGTATTGGCCGGTCCCGCCCACCAGCATGGGCAGGCGGCCTCGGGCCAGGATATCGGCGATGGCTGCGTCCGCCAGTTCCTTGTACTCTCCCAGACTGATGATCTCATCGGGGTTGCGAATATCGATGAGGTGATGCGGGATTTCCGCCCGCTCCGCGGGCGTGACCTTGGCCGTGCCGATATCCATGCCGCGGTAAACCTGCCTCGAATCCGCGGAGACGATCTCGCCGTCCAGCTTCCGGGCCAGAAGCAAAGAGGTGGCGGTTTTGCCCACAGCAGTGGGCCCCGCCAGCACTAGAACCAGGTTTCGCTCGTCCATGCGTCCCAACATTCGATAGCGCCGGGCCAATGGGTGACCCGCAGCAATTCGCCAGCGGAGGAAAGCTCGACCGCAACCACATCCAGCCGCACGTCGCCCTCCCAGCCAGTGGTCTCGATATAACACTGGGCCAGCTCGCACAACCTGCGCTGCTTGCGGGCGTCCACGCCCTGCTCGGGCGTGCCGGCCCAACGCCCGCGCCGGGTCTTCACCTCGACCACAACCAGGGTCGAACCATCTCGGGCGATGATATCGATCTCGCCGTAAGGACAACGCCAATTCCGCAACAGAATCTCATATCCGCGCCGCTGAAGCTTTTCTGTAGCCAATTGTTCGCCCAATGCGCCGAGTTTTTTCCGAAAATCTTTCATCACTGATGATCAAAAAGTAGGGGAGCAAGCGGCGAAACTGCCGATATGCCGGAATAGGTTAATCATTGTAACACAAAAAAGCCACAAGACACATCCTTAGCTACACGAAAGGTCGTAATTCAACGCAATGCCAGGGCTCAAGCCCCCGGAAACGGCGTCCCCTCCCCCACGCCTCCAATGGCCAGAGTATCGCCAACGTGGCAGACTGGAGATGACACAAACGACTACATCCCGACGTACACCGCTACACCGGCGATTCGAGCCGCGAACACAGCGCAAACATTGGTGTTCATTACGCGCAGTATCCATAAAACGCGTTATTGACAAATAAAATAAATGTGCTACAATAAAGTATCGTTATCGCTTTCCCCCATTTGCGTTTTATCCGAGGAGGTAATTACAGATGAAGCGAATCACGCTTCTCGTCCTTGCGGTGCTACTGGCGCTCACGCTCCTGCCAATGGCATCAACTCAAGCGTCCCCCAATAACCATGGCAAATGCACCTGCAAGGCATACTACAAGGTGAAAAAAGGAGACATCCTCAGTCGGATTGCAGCCCATTACGGCGTCTCGACCAAGGCGATTCAAAAATGCAATCACATCAAAAACCGCAATAGGATCTATCCAGGCCAGGTGTTGTGCATTCCGGGCCCCGCCTCGCATCCTCGCCCGTTGCATCCAACGCCGCCTCCGGGTTACTATCCCCCACCGCCACAGCCGGGGGATGGCCCTGCAACAGCCTGCGCCATCAGTCCGATTTTGGGCTTTGGAAAAGTCTGGTATCACAACCAAAGCGTGCGAGATAAGATCGGTTGCCCCACCGCGCCCGAAACGGGCATCAATGCCGTCGAGCAGCGATTCCACAGCGGCTATGTCGTCAACAACCTCGACACAAAGAGTATGTACATCATTTTTACGAACACAGGCCAGTGGACCACCTATCCCGACGCCTGGCAGCAAGGCGACCCCATCACCAATCCCACTCTGACGCCGCCCGCGGGCTGGTGCCAACCGGAATATGGCATTGGCAAGATGTGGCGCAACGAGGACAACTATTCTCAGAAACTGGGTTGGGCCTATTGCCCGCCCAATCAACCCGTCCCAGCCACCTGGCAGCCTTTCGAGCATGGTGAGATGATCTGGACCGCCACGCAAGGCGTCTTCGTCCTCTACGACAGCAACACCTATCGACGCTTCAAGTAAACCTCGCATACATCCAGCATCACTCGGGCCGACATTCTCGTAGTGTCGGCCTTTTCTTTTTCCGAAAGCTTGCATTTTGGGAATAAATTTGCTATACTCCTTTTCGTCAGGCCCTGGTAGTTCAGTGGATAGAACGCCTCCCTGCGGAGGAGGAGGTCAGAGGTTCAAATCCTCTCCAGGGTGCCATTGCAACGAGGCCCGTCACTGCGACGGGCCTTTTTTTCAGGATTATGAGCGCCGACACCCCCGTCCTTTATCTGCAACTGCCCCCCGATCGAACCCTCTCTTGCCAGCATTGCGGAATTGCGTTTGTGTGGACGGGATGGGAGCAGCGACGTCAGGCGCAGAAGCCGGAACATTGTCCGGGGTGTCGCCGCTTGCTGGCGGTGAGCCGGCGTTGGGGGGTTGTGAAATGGTTCGATGCCCGCAAAGGCTTCGGTTTCATCACCATGACCGATGGAACGGACATCTTCGTCCGGCGCCGCGATGTGATACGCGGCGACAGGTTGAGAAAGGGCAAATTGGTCAGTTTTCGGGTGAAGGAAGGCAAAAACAAGCGGGCGATAAAGGTGCGGGCGCAAAGGCCCCAGGAAAAACAAGAAAACGCCCAGCCATCTGAATGAATCTTGCCTCGGCGGCGAGAATCGCCTAAACTAGTAACAGCCGTTACCGGAAGTAAAAGGTTGTTGTTCTTGTCTGGCGTCATGCTGCTGAGAAGGATCAAAGATTAATGAACAATGATCAAAGGTGCACAATCAACTGCCGCCCAGGCTGCAGGGATTCAGCCGCAAACCACAGGAGGCCATCATGTACAAACGCATTGCGCTCTTCATTTCTCTTTTCATCCTCATGATGTTGATTCTGGCCGCATGTGGCGGAGACGCGACGCCCGCATTCCAGGCGTATTCGACAAAAGACAATGTCGACATCCGCTCCACCTACAAGGATGGCGCGGTGACTTTCAATATCTACGCTCAGGACGGCATCGGTGGTGCAACCGTGGAGCTGATAAAGGGAGAGATGCCCGACGTGCTCCAGGTGAGGCTTTTTGTGAAGGGATTGGAGAATCTGGAGCTTGCGTATGATGACGTCGCGATCATTGCATCGGTTCCCACCAGTGGCGGCGCGCCCGTCGAGAAGATCAAGCAAGGCGGCCAGGAAACAGCCATCGACGTCTCAAGCCCCTATTGGCTCGATATCCAGCCCCTCCCCGCCAAGGCCGGGGGCGTTTTCGTTGGCGAACCTGCGCTGCCGCCCAGTTTTCTCATCACCATGCCCGAGGACTTTCATCAAAGCAAGGCAACCAAATTCGAGCTGAAGTGGGTGGATTTCCACCGCTAGAAGCTGCTTTGAAAATAGAACACGGATGAACACAGAAAAACACGGATAATTCAAAAAATCTGTGACCGAAGGCCGTGTCAATCCGTGTCCTCGTCTTTCATCGGTATCGGCGCGGGCTCGCCCGCCGTTGGACTGTTCTGAAAATAAACTCTCCTACGTCATTTCGAGGGAGCGCAGCGACCGAGAAATCCCCATGCTAACGAGGAGATTCCTCCTCCCTGCGGTCGTCGGAATGACGTAACGAGAGATTTTCGTTCGTTATGTGGTGAGCTATCGCTCATGGCGACTGTTCTGAAAAATAGAATGATCGCTGGTTGCTGAAGGTTGGCAAAGCCAACGACGGGTGAGTCTGCAACGGGCGTGATTCGCAATGCGTGAGGTCGTCACACATCACGAATCACGCATTACGGCGCTCCCTCTCAATGACGTGAAATCCCACGCAAAGGCGCAAAAGCCGCCAGGAATTTTTGCCTCTTTTTCCCTTTGCGCCTTGGGAACTTTGCGTGAGATCGATTCCCAAAGCAGTCCAACGGCTGGCTCCCCCGCGTCAATCGTGACGAAAATCCCCGCCCCTTCCGCTTCCCTCCGCGTTCATCCGCATCCTATCTTCAAAGCCGCAGCCCGGGCAGCAACGTCACCCGCATGATCCCCGCGTCCACATCCACCTCCTGCACCACATCGGCGATGGCGGGGAGCAGCGTCTCGCCTTGCGGCCCCCGCACGATGTAAACCTCGTTGGCTCCGGTCCACATGATCTCCACCAGTTCGCCCAGCAGCTCGCCCTCCATGGTCTCCACCGTCAGCCCCACGAGCTCATCCTCGTAATACTCATCCTCGCCCAGGGGCATGGCGTCTTCTCGGGCGATAAAGAGATATTTGCCCCGCAAAATCTCCGCCGCGTTGCGATCTTCCAGGCCCGAAAGCTTGACCAACAGCGCGCCTTTGTGCGGACGCGCCGAGACCACCTCTCGCTGCGATGTTTCCCCCTCGACGAACAGCAGCGCCCCCCTCGCAAACCGTTCGGGGAAATCGGTGAGCTGCTTGACTTTGATCTCGCCGCGAACGCCGTGCACGCCGATGACGCGCCCCACGGCCAAATAAGATTCTTTTCCAGCCATTGCTTCTTTCCGACGCGTAGCGTCAATCGATATCGACGACGATGCGCAGCCCCTGGCGAGCCGCCGCGGCTTTCGCCACCAGACGAATAGCCTGGGCCGTGCGGCCCTTGCGACCGATGAGGCGGCCCACATCGTCGGGAGCGGCCGTCACATCCACATACAACGTGCCCCCCACCCGATGGGATTCAATTTGCACCTGGTCCGGATTTTCGACTAACGATTGGGCGATATACTCGATGACATCTTGCATGATTGCCTCTGAGGGAAGAAGCGCCGCCCCCGGTGCGAGGGCGGCGTTCGTAGAGCTTGGGGATGAAGTTGCGCCGGGGATCAGGCCGCTTCGGTGACGGCTTCCGCGGTTTCCTCGAGGTTCGCTTTCTTCAGCAAGCGGGCCACGGCTTCGCTGGGCTGGGCGCCCTGGCTCAGCCAGTAATTCGCCCGTTCCTTGTTGATTTCAAAGCTGGGGGGATTGGTGCGAGGATTGTACCAACCCAGGATCTCGATGAATTTGCCATCGCGGGGCGAACGCTGATCCGCCACCACGATACGATAAGAGGCCTGCTTCTTGGCCCCGGTGCGACGTAGTCGAATTCGTACCATTGCTAGTGTTCTACTCCTGAATTTATTGGCTCAGAGCCTTGATAAAGGTTGAGGGCTGAATTGAGTGATGAAAAACCACAGACCAGAGGTCGTTGTGGGGGATAACAAAAAGAGCAAAGTGACTATACGGCGAGAAAACGCCCGCCGAGGCATCGTCGGCCGTCTATGCCGACCCACGTCATGCGTAAACCGTCAAACGTCAGGCGGTTGTCTGCAGCATAGCGCCCAGCCAGGAATCATGGCATCGTTACAGGGGAATGACGTTTGACGCTTGACGTTTCACGGTCTTGGCGTGACGACTGTTGGCGACGTCAGCCTTCAAGGTCGGACATGCGAGCTGCATGATCACAGATCAAAATCCCAGGCCGCCGAAAAGGCCGCCCAGACCGCCACGCTTGCCCGACCGCAATTGCTTCATCAGGCGTTGCATCTGACGGAACTGGGAAAGCAGCTCGTTGACATCCTGCACCGAGGCGCCCGAGCCCCTGGCGATGCGACGCTTGCGGCTGGCGTTGATGATGCGGGGATTGCGGCGCTCGGCCAGGGTCATAGAGCTGATGATGGCCTCGATGTGACGCAACTGCTTGTCGGTCGCCTCCTGATCGATTTCCTTGGCCATCTTGCCCATGCCAGGAACCATGCTCAGGATGCTGGAAAGCGGGCCCATCTTGCGCACCTGGCGCATCTGCTTGAGGAAGTCATCCAGATCGAAGTCGCCTTTTCGCAGCTTTTTCTCCATCCGGGCCGCGTCTTCCTTGTCCATCACCTCCTCGGCCTTCTCGATCATGGTCAGCACATCGCCCATGCCGAGAATGCGGGAGGCCATGCGGTCGGGATAGAACGGCTCCAGACCGTCCAACTTCTCGCTGACGCCGATGAATTTGATGGGCACGCCGGTGACCGCGCGCATAGAGATGGCCGCGCCGCCGCGGGCGTCGCCATCCACCTTGGTGAGGATGAGGCCCGTCAG
>JALWDV010000780.1 GCA_027036755.1 Anaerolineae bacterium | reverse complement strand
CCAGATGGCTGATGAAGTTCTGCGCTAAAAAATGGCGCCGAAATGGCTAAAACGATTGCATCCAACGCATCGTAACTGCTGAGGTCGTTTTCGCTTGAACGAACCTGACAGGTTCGTTCGGCAGCGATTCAGCACCTTGCACGCTTCGTTGTTGACTGAAAACCACACATCCTACCGCCACGGTTACGAGAACCTGTCAGGTTTGAGTGGGAAAAGACAACCAACTGGCATACGTTAGCAGTTACAACGCATCTTTTACCACTACCTCCATTTAACACCTCGAATATATGTTCCCCATCAGCAAAGCATTAGCGTTTTATTAGCGCATGCCCCAAACGCACCAAAATCACTTGGGCGTGTCCAATTTCGGTTGGAATCGTTTGCCACGTCCGCCCGGCGATGAAGTCGCCGGGCTACAAAACAGCGCCGGATAAATCCGGCTAAGCTCCGCAGGGGCGCTGTCTCTAGTCGGGGGACTTTATCCCCCGGCGCTGGCGGCGGGCGCGAAGCGCCCCGTCAGTGAATGGATTACTTTAACTTTCCAACTTATTTCGGACACACCCAAATCACTTCATCATGGTGACCAGGCGCACGCCCGCCCGATGAAGCTGTCTGAAGCCAGCTCCCTGGCAGAGTTGGCCTTGCACCGCCGGAACATCCGTCACAACAGCGCCCGAGAGGATGTCGACGCCCAGGTCATACAGCGATGGATGCAGCGGCGTGCTGGGCCCCATGAGCAGGGTCAGGGCATCAGGACGACGCAGCGAGAGCAGGCCAGCCAGGGTTTGGTTGAGGATGGTGACGCTGGTGATGGCCAAAACATCGGCCTGAGGAACCCAGAGAGGCGCCTGGTCCGCGGGCGCGTCATCCCCGCGCGGCGCCAGCTCAAGGACGATCAGCCGTCCCACCCGTTTGCGCAGCCGCTGCGTGAAAGGGAAATGCCCCACCATGACCACGGTTTTCCCCGCGCCCGCCTGCGCGATGACCTCCTCTGCATTGACGTCCCGCCACGCCGCCTCCTGGCGGGGGAGCAGGGCATTGATGGCCGCCAGGCCCACGCTCCGTTCCACGGGGCTGGGAGAGTGAAGCAGCCCAGCCAGGGTTTGCGCGGGCATGTCTTGCAGATGACCAGGCAGCCGGACGTCGGGCCAATCACGGTGATGACGCCCTTCGCCGGGCATGGTGGTCGCCAGGCCCGCCCGACGCTCGTTACGGACGCGGGCCGTCACCATCGTCCAGTGCAGACCGATCTTCACGTCTTCGATGACGCCTGCTTCCGCGGCGTCGATTAGCTGATCGAAAAGCGCTTCCATCGTGTTTTTGTCCATTTTTCGTCCAATTGTGAGGGGTGACGCGTCATTTGAGTGAAAAAAGGTAACTGCTAACGTACTTGACTTTAAGTCGCCAAAAGCCACGAAGGCTCGAAGTTTTTCGAAGACACGAAGGAAAATAAAGAAAAATACTTCGTGCCTTCGCCTCTCTTCGTGTCTTCGTGGCAAAAAGTGGTGGCTACACCTTAGTAGTTACGAAAAAGACAGACTCATGGGGTTCAATCGGATTTCAGGGGGCGCGATGGCTCGCCCGTCATCATCACCATTTCGATGTGGGTGCGGAATGCGATGGCGGGGTCCGCGGCGATGGCGGCCCGGATGCGCCCGATTCCCGCCCGATAGGCTTCATCCGAGAGCGCGGCCAGTTGCGAGGTGGCGTTTTTGGCCAGAAAAGCGTCGTCGAAGACCTGCTCTCCATGCCACGCGATGTCGACGATCTCGACCGTGCGCGCCTCGATTTTCTCGAACCCGGCGTCCTCCATCCAGGCCCGCACCTGTTCCCACGCGGGAAAACGGGATGAATCCCGTTCCTCCACGCCCGGAAAATAGTCGTAAATGTACCAGGCGTTGCCCGGAGCGGCGGGATTTCCGCCCACCAGGGCCAACGCGCCGTCCGCGGCCAGACAACGGGCCGCCTCGCGCAGGAATTGTTCGGGGGCAGTCAGATGGTGGAGCACATGCACCAGGGTGATGAGATGGAAGGCGGCGGTGGCGAAGGGCAGGGCTTCGCCCTGGGCCTGCACCAGGGGAACGCGGGGAAGCCGCGAGCGGGCCTGGGCCAGCATCCCCCGCGAGGGGTCCAGACCGATGGTCAGGCGGTCGGGCCGGGCCAGGAGCTCCAGCCAGCGGCCCGTGCCGCAAC
>JALWDV010000779.1 GCA_027036755.1 Anaerolineae bacterium | reverse complement strand
CTGGATCTGTCTGCGCAGGCAGACAGGCGGCCAAAGGCCTCTAGCCCCGACTTCCAGTCGGCGGGGCCAAAGCGCCAAACATGATTGCACCGACTAAACTGATACGGTCTCCTTATTTTCTGGGCAGTTGACAGAAATTTTGAATTTTAGTAATGTTTATAGCATGAAATCCAGAATTGCGGCCTCATGGCAGCATCTGCGACGACAACCGCTGCACAAGCAATTGCGGTTGTTACGATGGAACGCGCCTATGGTTGTGCTGGCGTTGGCCGCATTGCATCAGCTTTTCGTCCAGGCGGTTATCCGCCCGCTCAATTCATCGGTGGGATGGTGGCTTGAGGTGCTGACGTACACGCTCACGGGCAGCATCGTGGCTTGGTGGGGATTAACCTACATCGCCAGGAATGCAGGCAAACAGGCGGAGACGGAACGGGAGCTTCGCCGCGCCTTTGGTGAACTGGAAGACAACCATCAAAAGCTGTTGGCGCTGGATCGTTACGGCCAGTACATCGCGGCCGCTCCCAACGAAGATGAGGTTTACAAAGTGGCGGTGCAGGCTCCTACCCATCTGGCCGAGGCCAAATCCGCCACCATCGTCACCTTCGATGAAGAGAAGCAGACGTTGAACCTGGCGATGGCCTGGGGGGTGAGCGATGAATACGCCCAGAGTTTGCGCAATCATCTGGATTATGGCGTTTCGGCGGAGCGTTGCCGCACATGTTCGGTTCTGCACGCTCATGTGGATAGCGATTGTCCGCTGTTTGTGGGCGTGGCCGAACAGGCCCGCACCGACGGCATTCATTCCCTCGTTTGCGTGCCCATCAACACCGAGCAAGAGCGCGTGGGCGTGCTCACCGCCTATTTCCCTTCGGCCGACGGGCCCAAAGAAGAACAGGCTCATCTGCTCAACATCCTGGGCGGCGTCATTGCTTTCGCCGTCGATAGCCTGCGCTCGCGGGAACGGCAGATGGAGGCGCTGCACTCGCTGGACAACGTCTCTCGCAGTCAGCAATCGTTGGACGCGCTGGCGTCTCAGACCCTGCAGGTGGCCATGCGCGGCTGGAAAGCCCAGGCGGGAGCGATTTTTCTGTATCTGCCCGAGGAAGATCGCTGGGTGTCATTGGCCCAGGAAGGCATGGACGACGTGACGTCAGTCCGATTCGCCTTCGCCCAGACCTTGGCGCTGGAGGCTTTCAGTCAGCAATCCCTCATCTTGCATCCGGCCATGTCTGAACAGCCGCACGAATTGGGCTCCGCGGCGGCGTTGCCTCTCATCACCGAGGGACAGAGCTTTGGCGTATTGTTTTTGGGCGCTCATCGCCAGCACGGCTTTTCGAAACAACATTCCGATTTGCTGCAAACCATCGCCCACCAGATATCCCTGGCCATTCGCAACGCCCAGCTCTACGCCGAATTGCAGCAGACGGCCATGCTGCGGGAGCGCTATCGCCTCGCCCGGGAATTCCACGATGGTCTGGCTCAGACATTGGGCTATCTGGGACTGCAAATCGATCGCATCGAGCGCATGTTTCAGAAGGGGCAATACGACAATCTCGAACGGGAGATCAATGAAACGCGCCAGATAGTGCGCTCGGCGTACATGGACGTGCGGGAAGCCATCGAAGGACTGCGTCTGCGTTGGGATGACCCCGAGCAACTAGCCCGGAATCTTGAAACCTACGTCCATGACTTCTCCCGACAAGCGAACCTGGATGTGACCTTCACCGCCTCGCCCGCAGACCTGACAGCGCCCAGCCGCATCAGCTTGCAATTGCTGCGCATTGCCCAGGAGGCCCTCACCAACGTTCGCAAGCACGCCCAGGCCCAACGCGTGGATGTGCTTGTCTTGCGGCGGGGGGACGAACTGGAGCTGCGGGTGGCGGATGACGGCGTCGGGTTTTCTGATGCGCCCAGGCAGAACAGCGGGCATCGCAGCTATGGACTCACATCGATGCGCGAGCGGGCCGAGAGTATTGGCGGCCGTCTTTCCGTCGTCACCGGGCCGGGACAGGGCTCTGTGATCACGGTGACGGTTCCCATGCCCTCAGCGCCCGCACCCGCATCTTTCGAAACGCCACTTCCTGATTCCCTCTCGGTAACGTCATGATTCGCGTACTCATTGCCGACGATCATCATCTCTTTCGCGAAGGTCTCACCCGCATCCTGGACGATGAAAACGACATCGAAGTCGTTGCCAGCCTGCGCAGCGGCGAGGAGGCCCTGGCCGCGGTGGGCGGCTATCGGCCCGACGTGGTCGTGCTGGATGTGAACATGCCCGGGATGGGCGGCATCGAGGCGGCCCGTCGTCTGCGCGAGCGCTATCCCGATATGGGCATTCTCATGCTGACGGTGTCGGAAGATCGTGAAACGCTGTTTGCAGCGGTGCAGGCGGGCGTGCGCGGCTATCTGCTAAAAAGCAGCACCAGCAGCGAGTTGGTGGACGCTATCCATCGGGTGCATCGCGGCGAGGCGGCCATCTCGCCCGCCATGTCGGCCAAGCTGCTGGATGAGTTCGTCGCGCTTTCGCAGGGGCAGCGACAACGGCCCGAGGATGTGCTAACGGAGCGGGAGCGGGCCATCCTGCGTTATGTGGCCAGCGGCATGAGCAACAAGGAGATCGGTCTGGCGCTTTCCATCTCGCCGCATACCGTCAAAGCCCATCTGCGGCACATTTTGGATAAGCTGGGCCTGCGCAGTCGCACCCAGGCCGCGGCCTGGGCCGAACGACACGGGTTGACGGGGGGCAATCACCCGTCCTGACCAATCGGCGTACGCCATTTGGGGATTGGGGGAAGAGAATTACTGACCGCGCGGGTATCAAACTCTATCGCACGGGGCGAAGACGGGAGGCGTTGCATCCCCTATAATGCCAGTATGAGCGCCCAGGTTCTCTTGATTGGTCGTGGTCTTTTTCAGGACGGACTTGATCGCGTCTTGAAGAATTACCCGGATGTAGTTGAAATCGTCGGCATCGCCGAAACATGGGATGACGCCAAAAAGATGCTGACAACGCTTCATCCTGATGCGCTAATAGCTGATTATCAATGCGCTGATGTGATTGTGCCGGAAATGGAAACTTTCTCCGGCGAAGATGGCAAACCTATCAAGGCGCTGTTCGTAATCCTGGATGAAAACAAGATGATCGTTTACCAGCGTCAGCAAATGACAGACATCACAATCGATCGTTTAGTCGAATCGTTATAATTCCCTTTTCCGTTTTTCCAAGGAGGCAAAACCGTATGGCTAATAAGAAGCTGCCCGATACGGGAAATGACCAGCATGAGCATCCGAAAGGAACCGCCGTTGTGATGGCGATTTTCATGCTCATCATCATTATCCTTTGGGGCACCGTCTATCTGATTATGCTTTCGAGAGGAGTGAGTTTCTATGGCTAACAAACACGAATCCATGCACATCGATCCGTATGAAAAGACCTGGATCATCGTCAGCATCCTGATGTTGATCGTTTTCTTCGGAGCTGTCACCGTTGCCGGTCTTTCCTTTGGCGTGCGCGTGCCCGACCCGGTGCAGCGGGTGAATCCCAACGATCTGGCGGCCAGCGGCACATTCGCCGAACCGGGCCTGAAGGAGGTTGCGCCCAAGCGCTACGAGGCCTATATCGTCGCCCAGACCTGGTCGTTCAATCCGCGCGAAATCCAGGTTCCCGCCGGCTCCATCGTCAAGTTCTATGTGACTTCCAAGGATGTTCAGCACGGCTTCAAGTTGCAGAACACCAATGTGAATATGCAAATCGTGCCGGGGCAGGTTTCCAGCCTGGCAGTCAAATTCGACAAGCCGGGCGAGTATGACTTTATCTGCACCGAGTATTGCGGCATCGGTCACGCCGCGATGTATGGCAAGGTTATCGTCGTCCCCTAAAGTCGTTTTCGATTTGCATACGCCCACATCTGAATTGTTCTGAGGAGAAATTATGACTGCAAACGTTTATCAACTCACAGCCAAAGAAAAACGTTTCATTGGCTGGCATTTCATCGTTGCGGTTGCCGCGCTTTCCATCGGCAGCCTGTTTGGTCCCTTCCAGGCCATGGAACACGCCGGTTGGGATTTCTATGAAAAGTTCCTGAACCCCATCTTCCATTCCTACTACGAAGGTCTGACCTTGCATGGCGTCCTGAACGCGTTGATCTGGACGACTTTCTTCATCACCGGGTTTATGACCTTTCTCATGATCTATGGCCTCAAGCGCCCGTTGCGTTACCCCAAGCTGAATGCGCTGGGTTTCTGGATGATGGTGGTGGGGCTGGTTATCGCTTCGATTCCCATTCTGCTGAATGAAGCCTCGGTGCTCTACACCTTCTATCCCCCCATGAAGGCGCATTGGGCTTTTTATGTGGGCGTCACCCTGGTGGTGGTGGGGAGCTGGATCGAAGGCTACGGTTTTTATCTCACCTACTACAAGTGGCGCAAGGAAAATCCCAAGACTCGCACGCCCATAATCGCTTTCATGGCGCTTGTCACCATGGTGATGTGGCAGATCGCCACGCTGGGCGCGGCCGCCGAGCTGCTGGTGGACCTGATCCCCTGGTCGCTGGGTCTGCGTCAAGGGCTGGACCCGCAGCTCGATCGCACTTACTTCTGGTGGACGGGGCATCCGCTGGTGTACTTCTGGCTGCTTCCCGCTTACATCTCATGGTACGCTTTTCTGCCCCGGCAGGCTGGCGGCAAACTGTTCAGCGATTCCCTGGCCCGCTTCTCATTCTGGCTCTTCCTCTTGCTGTCGGTGCCTGTGGGCTTCCATCATCAGTATGTCGATCCGGGCGTGCCCGAGGGTTGGAAGATGGTGCACTCGCTGCTCACCTACTCGGTCTTCTTCCCCTCCATGATCACCGCCTTTACTGTGGTGGCATCGCTGGAGAACGCTGGTCGGGCCCGGGGCGGCAAGGGCTTGCTGGGGTGGATCGCCAAACTGCCCTGGAATGATCCCAGCGTGCTGGCCCAGTTGCTGGCGGGCATTCTCTACTTCTTCGGCGGCATCGGCGGGTTGATCAATGCTTCCTACAACATCAACCTGGTGGTTCACAACACCTCCTGGGTGCCGGGCCACTTCCACCTCACCGTCTCCACCGCGGTCACCCTCACCTTCATGGGCATCCTTTATTGGATGGTTCCGTATCTCACCGGCAAGGAGCTGTGGTGCAAGAAATGTGCGGTGATCCAGGTGTGGCTGTGGTTCATCGGCATGACCATCTTCTCCAACGCCATGCACGTGGTGGGCCTGTTGGGCGCTCCTCGACGCACCCCGCTGGGCCAGGCTCCCTACATCCCCGAAGAATGGGCGGGCCACCTGCTGCGCGTGGGCATCGGCGGCTTCATCCTGCTCATCTCGGTGTACTTGTTCATCGCTATCATGATTGGTTCGCTGGTCACCAAGAAGAAACTGTCGGAAGAACTCGAACCGCCCGTGGCCGACTCCCTGCTGGATCCCCAGACCACGCCCCGCTGGCTGGATCACTGGGCTCCCTGGCTGATTGGGGCCACCATCCTGCTCATCATCGCCTACGGCCCGCAGCTCATTTATCAGATTGGCACTGCTCAGTTCACCTCTCCCGGCTTCCGGGTCTGGTAACGCCCTGGCATCGATCACTCACCCCACGCCCCGGCATCGCCCTTGTGCGACGCCGGGGCTGATGCTGTTATCTCAGAGGAACTAAGTTCTATGTCTCAGTCTGACGAATTGGACGAAGAAATGGATAGCAGTTCTCACGGACAATCAGAAGAACCGCAATCATTTCGTTATTCTGGCCGGTTCTCCGGCTTTCACAAATCGGTTGATTGGCCCAAACGAGAGGGGAATTGGGTTCGGGGCTTTTTGAATATCCTTGAACGACTTTCGCTGGCGTTGGAAAAACCTGTCGATCGCATCGCCCGAACGCCGCATCTGAATCCGCTGTATCACACCGGCGCCATCACCGTGTTTTTGCTGATCTTCATCAGCATCACCGGCGTGTATCTGCTGATGTTCTATCAGTTCGGATTCAACGTCTCCTATCTGGCCGTCTCCAACGTGCAAAAGAGCTTGGTGGGGCGCATTATCCGCGGTGCGCATCGCTATGCGTCGGATTTGGCCATCATCATGGCGCTGTTGCACGCCTGGCGCATGTTCTTCATGGATCGATTCCGCGGTCCCCGATGGTTGGCCTGGGTGACGGGCGTGGCGATGGCCGTGGCAATCTGGTTTACGGGCATGACCGGCTATTGGATGGTGGCGGATGTGCGGGCGCAAGCCATCAATCAGGTGTTCGTGGATTTGATCGGGCGGCTGCCCAATGGCGACGCCATCATCCTCAATCATCTCACGCCCATCAGTGAATCATCTGGTTGGGTGTTGTTTGTCACCTTGTTTTTTATCCATATCGGCCTGCCGCTGTTGCTGATCCTGTTCATCTGGCTGCATATCAAACGTCTGCAACGGGGGAAGATTCTGCCGCCGCGGTATTGGATATGGCTGTCGTTGGGGTTTTCAGCCCTGGCGGCCATTTTGATCCCGGTGGGGATGCTGCCCAAGCACAATATCGTGCAACTGCCGGGCAAGATGAACATCGATTTGTGGTATCTGGCGGGCTTGCCCGCGGCGTTGCACTGGAATCCCACGCTTTTCTGGGCATTGAATTTCGTCATTCTCGCTACCGCTACAGCCATCCCCTGGCTTTTGGGCAATCTGGTGCGTCCCAAACTGGAGCCCATCAAGGTGCATAACGACGCCTGCATTGGCTGCACCCTATGCGCCAAG
>JALWDV010000778.1 GCA_027036755.1 Anaerolineae bacterium | reverse complement strand
TGAAGTCCCCCGGCTAGAAACAGCGCCCCTGCGGGGCTAGCCGGATTTATCCGGCGCTGTTTTGTAGCCCGGCGACTTCATCCCCGGGCGGACGTGGCAAACGCTTCAACCGAAAAAGGACGCACCCAAATTATTTCTGGACGGTAACTGCTAAGGTCGTTTTCGCTTGAATTAACCTGACAGGCTCCTTTAGCTACGATTCAGAGCCTTGCACGCTCCGTTGCTGGCTGAAAACCGCACATCAAACCGCCAAGGTTGCGAGAATCTGTCAGGTTTGCGTGAAAGAAGACAACCAACCGGCATACGCTAGCAGTTACTCTGGGCGATTATTTATTGTGAAGGCTTCATGTCGAAATTACTCAAATCTCTTTCTCTTGCAGTTGCTTTGTGGCTGACTTTGTTAGCAGCCAGCGTGTGGCTATTGGGATTGGGCCCGTCGCGAGTTGAGGCCCGCCCCGCGGCCGCTCTCTGGACGCCCCCCTCGCCCGCCTGGCGCATCGTCGTATCCGAGGATGGGCTGTATCAAATGGCCTACGCCGATCTCCTGGCTGCGGGCCTGGACGTGGATCATCTCGATCCTCGCACCTTCCGCATGTTCTACATGGGCCAGGAAATCCCCATCCTGGTGGAGGGGGAGGGCGATGGCCGTTTCGACGCAGGCGACGCGGTCTTGTTCTACGGCCGGGATATCGACAGTCTTTACAACGACGGCCTGGTCGCCACCAACCGCTACACGGGCGACAGCATCTACTGGCTCAGCTATGGCGGGGCCCAGGGCCTGCGCATGAGTTCCAAAACCAGCATGACGGGCGGCCTGGCGACCGGCGTCTATCCTCACAAAGTGCATCTCGAAGACAATCGCTGGTATTTCTCCGCCTACCCCTTTCGCGAAGGCGCGGATCACTGGTATTGGGAATGGCTTCAGGTAAGCGGCCCCAGCAATTCGGAGAGAACGTACTCCCGGTCGCATGATTGGACCATCCACAACCTGTCCACCGGAGTCTACACTGGCTCCATCGCGGTGAATATGCTGGGCTATTACGACGGCGTCCATCATCTTCGCATCTATGTGAATGATACAATGGTGCTGGATGACGCAGGCTCTCTGAGCGACTTTCAGGTCGCCACCCTGACGGGCGCATTCGATCAATCCCTGCTTCGCGAAGGCTCCAACACCATCAAGGTTGAACTCGTCAAAGATACAGGCAAATACTTCGACAAAGTCTATCTCAACTGGATCGACATTCATTACACCGACACCCTGACCTCGGAAAATGACGCGCTGGCCTTTGCGGGCATGACCACAGCCTTGCAGACCTTCCATATCACCGGTTTCGGTTCCAACGACATCCATCTCTTTGATGTCAGCGATTATCGACACCCCAAACGCATCATCGGCGGTCAGATCAGCGGCGCCAACCCCTACGCCATCACCTTTGGCGACGCCGCCACGCCCGACAGCCGCTATCTGGCGCTGACGCCCGCGGGTCGACGCTCGCCCGCAGCCATCCAGGCGGTCACGCCGCTGACATCCACCCACACTCCCCTCGATCTGCTGGATACGGCCAACGGCGCGGATTACATCCTCATCACCCATGCCGATTTTTGGGAAGACGCAAAACGCCTGGCCGAGTATCGCTCCCGGGATTATCGCGTCGCTCTGGTGGATGTCCAGCAGATTTACGACCAGTTCAATGGCGGCATGATGTCCGCCGAAGCCATCCGCAACTTCCTCGAATACGCTTATCGCCACTGGACTGCGCCCGCGCCGACCATGGCCGCGTTGATGGGGGATGGCTCATCGGATATGCGGCAATATGCGTCCGCGGCCGACACATTCATCCCCCCCTATCTGGCTCTGGTCGATCCCACTCTGGGAGAAACCGCGTCCGATAATCGCTATGGCGTGATGGAGGCGGGCGATCCTGTTCCCGAGATCGCGATCGGCCGTCTGCCCGCCAACACCGCCGACGAAGCGGCCATCATGGTGGATAAAATTATCGAGTACGAAGCGGGATGTCAGTGCGATTCCTGGAATTACCAGACCCTTTTTGTCTCCGACAACCTGGAGGGAGGAGGCGGCAACTTCTATGATTTTTCAGATCGCGTCGCCGACGGCTACGCAGACCCTCCCACCAACACCATCAAATACGTTCCCGAAACATACAGCGTCACCAAGCTCTACCTGGGCAAGACGTGCGATCTGGACAACCCGGCTCGGGCGGACGAATGTCCGACGCAGCTAGTTTCCAGCCTGAACATGACGGGCGCTTTGTTCGTCAGTTATGTGGGGCACGCCGCCATCTCCTATTGGGCCAAAGAGCACCTTTGGGACCAATCCTATGTTTCCCAGCTCACCAATGGCCCCTGTCTCCCCGTCATTCTGAGCATGACCTGCTACGAAGGCTCCTTCCATGATCCTTCCCAAACCGCTCTCAGTGAATTCCAGGTGCGCTATCCTGAACATGGCGCCATCGCCAGCCTTTCATCCACCGGCTTCGGCCTGGCCTCCGGCCACGACATCCTGGAAAAAGGACTGCTCCAGGGATGGTTTCAGGAAGAGATCAAACCCCTGGGGATGGTAATGGATTACGCCAAACAAAAATTATGGGATGAAAAAGGAACCCTTTATCAAGACCTGATTGAAACCTACACCCTGTTGGGCGATCCCGCCCTCAAAGTAAAAACCGATGCGGTGTGCCGCGACACGCCCACCGCCGTCGTGGCGTACGACTTGCAGGCCGTGGGCGCGCCCGGCGCGGTGCGCCTTTCCTGGCGCACGGCGGACGAGAGCAATCTGCTGGCCTTCGCCATCCTGCGGCGTCGCGTGGGCGAATCGGGCGCTTTTGTCCGGGTGGACGATGGATTCATCTTCGTCCGCGGCGTTCCGGGCCCATATCGATTTCTCGATCGCTCCCCCGCGCCTGATGAACACTACGCCTACCGGTTACAGATAATCCATACCGATGGCCGTGTAACCTGGCAGGATATAGGCGTTGCCGGGCCTCAATCCCCGCCATCGAAAACCCTCACACACACTCCCTGACCGCGCTTATGAACAAATACATCCTATTCTCCCTTTCCGCGCTAATCCTCCTCTCTCTGTTTCCTTTTGTAGCGTCCCCCAGCGCGGCATTTGCGCCCAGAACCCCCGTACAAGTGTTGCAAAGCAACGCATCGGGGTTGACGTTGCAACTCACCTTCGACGATTATATGCTTACTGCCGATAAAGTGGATGGCGTCGCCTGCCAGCGTTTGTCCATGCCCGATGGAACGGCTCCGGTGCGCCCGGTGCTGGTGGGCGTCCCCCCTTCGGCCCGGGTCTCTGCCACGATTCATCCGCTGGCGACAACGCCGGTGCAGTCGGATGGCCCGTTGTGCAGCGATCTGGAAACAGGCGCGACCATCGCCTCGGCGCATCGAACCGGCCAGATACGCGTGATTGATCTGGGGTATATGCGTTCGCAGCGTATCGTGCGTCTTGAAATCCCGGCCCTGCGCGTGGACCCCGCCACCGGAGGCGCTGTGTTTATCAGAAAAATGCAGGTGAGCGTCCGGTTCATCGGCGGTCAGCCTGGCGCCGTCATCCCCGAACCGGCATCCTTCGAAGCCATGTTCGACGACATTCTGGTGAACAGCGACGCAGCCCGGGCCTTTCGGGGCGAACCTGCGGTCGTCCCCCCAGAACTTGGCGTCTGGAACCCGCCCACCCCCGCCTGGCGCGTGCTCGTCAAAGAGCCCGGCATCTACGAGATCACTTATCAGGATATGAAAGACGCGGGACTGCCGGTGGATACACTGGACCCTCGCACCTTGAAATTGCTTGATTTCGGAAGAGAGGTGGCGATAACCGTAACCGGGGAGGCGGATTCACACCTTGATCCCACAGACCGCCTGTTATTTTATGGAGAGGGCGTTGACACGCGTTACACCGATGTCAATGTCTACTGGTTGACTTATGGGCATGGCCAGGGGGTGCGGATGGCCGAGACTCAGAGCGTCTCCAGCGCGCCGCCTTCGACTTTCTACCAGACTTCTGTCCGCTCCGAGGAAAATCACTCCTATGTCTCCTCGTTGCCTATGGCCGAAGGCCATGATCACTGGTATGGCAATAGGCTGAACGCCTTTGGCGCGGGAGCCGTCAAGCACATCGATTACCCCATAAACGTGCAGGCGATGGCCGCCGACGCATCTCAGGCCCGGATCAGCTTTTCCATTGGCGGCAACATTGCAGCCTCTCATCACATTCGCCTCTATGTCAACGGCGTCCTGGTTGATGAGGCCACCTGGAGCGGGCGAACCGTGAAGACCGGAACCGCCACTTTTTCGCAACACGTGTTGCACGATGGCCAGAACACTTTGCGCGTGGAGCTGGTCAATGACGCCGAAGGTCAGGCCTACGACCAGGTCTACATCGACTGGGTGCAACTGGACTATCAGCGCCGTTTCCTGGCTAAAAGCGACGTCCTCACTTTCGATAAGCCTGAGAACAGCGCCCGCTCCTTCTCCATCGAAGGCTTCACCACTTCCGAACTGGAAGTCTACGACATCACCAGCAAGACAGATGTGAAACGGGTTGTGGGCTGGCAGGCCGTACATTCAGGTGGAGGTTATCAGCTCCGCTTCGGCGACGCGGCCGCGGCGCCCCGGCGGTATTGGGCCCAGGCCCAGGCCCAGCGCAAGAAACCCCTGGCCATCCAGCAAAGGGAATCCGTCAAAATCCCGCTGGCTTCCCCCGAGAACAGCGCTGATTACATCGTCATCTTCCATCCCGATTTTGGCGACGCCATCAAGCCGCTGTTGGATTATCGCAAGTCTCAGGGGCTACGGGTGATGGGCGTCAGCACCCAGGACATCTACGACGAGTTTGGTTACGGCATGATGTCGGCGGAAGCCATTCGCGATTTTCTGGCTTATGCTTACGCCAACTGGCAGCGCCCCGCCCCTGGCTTCGTCTTGTTGGTTGGGGATGGCACATACGATATGCGCCACTATCTCGCCGACAGCGCGGACACCTTCCTGCCTCCCTATCTGGCCGTGGTGGATCCCACCATGGGAGAAACCGCCGCCGACAATCGGTTTGTGAGCCTCACAGCCGGCGATATTCTGCCCGACATGCATGTGGGGCGTCTGCCTGCGAACACCCCGGCTGAAACCACCGCCATGGTGGATAAAATCCTGGTCTTTGAAAACTCGTCCTCACACGACGCCTGGGCCAAGAACATCCTCTTCGTCACCGACAATCTGGAAGGCGGAGGCGGCAATTTCTACGAACTGTCCGACGCCATCGCTGATGGTTACATCGATCCCCCAACCAACAGCGTGAAGCTCATTCCCGAAACCTATCGACGCACCAAGCTCTATCTCGACCGCACCTGTTCGTCAGGTTCCGATTGTCGACAGAAGATGACCAACGCGTTGAATCAGGACGGCGCCCTTTTTGTCAGCTACATCGGGCATGGGGCCAAAACCTTTTGGGCGCAAGAGCGCATCTGGGATGTCAACGCCGCTTCCCAGATGACCAACGGGAACAAGTATCCCATCATGCTGCCCATGACTTGTAATGAAGGCTATTTTATCGAACCTGCCCAGGGCTTTCGGTCCACCAGCGAGGCAAGTCTGCGCCTGCCGCATCGCGGGGCTATCGCCAGTTGGGCCCCCACCGGATACGGTCTCAGCGCAGGGCACGATTATCTGGAGCGGGGTTTTTTCCTCTCGATATTCCATGGCGCTGCGAATCAATTGGGACCGGCAACCACGGCAGGCAAGCTCTACCTGGCCGCCAATGCGCCATCAAAACAATACCAAGATCTCATAGATACATTTTTGTTGATGGGCGATCCCGCCTTGCTTCTGCCGACTGAGGCAAGGCCGCTATCTTATCAAGTGCACCTTCCCATCGTAATTAAGGAGTAAAACTCATGTCGAACAAGTATCTCTCCCTTCAAATCCGTTCGCCTTTGACGCTGGCGACAGCCATTGGCATCCTGGTTGTAATCCTTTTTGTGCTTCTGGTGGCGCAGCCTTCTCAGGCCAGCCCGAAGAGCGTCTTGCCGCCAATTCCCCACGATCCCAACGATTCCGGTGGCCTTTCCTCCATTGGCGATTACGTCTGGCATGATGTGAATCGCGACGGCGTTCAGGATCCGGGAGAATCGGGCATCGATGGGGTTGTCGTCAGGCTATGGCTGGATGATGGGGATGGCATATTCGATCCCGCCCAGGATGAATATAAAGGCTCCACCACGACGGGCGTGGATCCGAATGACCCTGCGCGGCATGGCTGGTATCTTTTCGACCAGGTGGTTGGACAAAATTTCTATTTTGTCGAGATTCCCACTCTGAACTTTGACTCGGGCAAGCCCCTGGAAGGCTATGAGTTAACCAGCGCATCTACATACGGCTCCAATCCCATGGGCGTTCCGTTGCCCACTGCGGTCGAACATTATTTGGACGCCGATTTTGGCTATGCAAAGTCCCTCACCGTCACTCCTACGGACACGCCTACGTCGACGCCGACCCACACACCTACCTCGACGCCAACCCATACTCCCACGTCAACGCCCACCAACACTCCGACGGGAACGCTGACGCCCACGGATACGCCTACGTCGACGCCAACCCACACACCTACGTTGACGCCAACTCACACACCTACGTTGACGCCAACTCACACACCTACGTTGACGCCAACTCACACGCCAACCTTGACGCCAACGTCAACGCCCACCCCTACAGAAACCCCTGCCTCTT
>JALWDV010000777.1 GCA_027036755.1 Anaerolineae bacterium | reverse complement strand
ACAAAACAGCGCCGGATAAATCCGGCTAGCCCCGCAGGGGCGCTGTTTCTAGCCGGGGGACTTTATCCCCCGGCGCTGGCGGCGGGCGCGAAGCGCCCCCTGCCTATAACCGGACTATTTTGCCAATGTTCATCGAATCCGCCCTGGGAGCTCTCTGCATCCAGCCGGATTCGCAATCCGGCGGGTTCGGCGAAAAAATGCGCCGGAAGTGCGTTCCGGCGCAGCGCATCAACACAACTGGATGAATCCTACTCCCTCTCCTCCCAGGCATCGCTTTGCACGCCCAGGCCAAAGACGCCGTTGGCGGGATCGCCGGTGAACGTGCCGATGCTGAGATCATAAAGGCCGTTGGGCAGGGAGATGGTCGTGACCAGCGCGGGGACGAGCTCGCGTTTGCGGGCCACCAACGCCCGCCCGCCGCTGAAAGGCCCAAAGGTCTGCACCCACCAGTGATTATCCAGGCCATCCTGGCTGGCGAATTGGTCGCCCGAGGTGATGGCCGCGTCCTCGGCCTCGAAACGCTGCACCCGGCCCAGTTCGTCGATGAGCTCGATGTAGTCGTAGACCGCATCATGGCCCGCCACGGGCCCGACCAGAAGCGTCAGCGCGTGGCCGGTCACCCGCACCGGGCCCACGCGCCAGCGCGTCACCGAGCTACGCTCGTTCCCCAGCCACACCCTGTCGGGGATGAAGGTGTCGCCGTCGGGCAGATAGGCGCTGCTTTGCGCCGCAGGCTGTCGCGCCGGGCCGGGAGGATTGGCGCTCGCCGAGGGGATGAGATAGGAGAGGAAAACGGGTCGCTCAGCGCCGTTACGGTGCATTCGCAACTGGCCATCGGGCCAGCGCAACTGCACCCGGGCGAGCTGACTGTTGTCGTCGGCAGCCAAAATCCAGACGCGGGCCGGGCCCGGGCAGGCGTTTAGGGCCTCTTCCGCGGCGTCAGGAGCCAGATCCACCAGCCGGTGCGGCCAGGCCAGAAACGCGGTCTCCCGCTCGTTCAGACGATAGGGCTGCGAGAAGCTGCACGCGGTGATGTCATCGGGCAGCGCGTCGAGATAACGCCCGATGCGGGCCTGGGCCCGGGCGTTGTTGCCGACGAAAGCGGTGTAGTCGGCCCAATTGCGCTGGCCGACCAAAGCGATGAACAGGGCCGCGGCCAGCACGGCCACCGCCGCCGGGCCCGGTTGCCAAAACGAAAGGACGGGCCGCTCCAGCCCCCACCCTTTCAGCGACGCATCGATGGCGACGCCCGCCATCAGCGCGGCCGCGGGCAAAACGCCCGTCAGCCGGGGCCAGAAGGGCGCGTTGTTGGTTAACGCGCTGCCGGTGATGATGATGGCGAAAAGCCAGATCAAGGTGAATCCCGGGCCGGGCCGCCGCCATCGCCGCAGGCTGTATCCCACCCCCAGCAACACCAGGGGCGAAAGCGCGGCGCTGAACATGGGCGCGGTGTAGCCAAATTGCGTGCTGGTGTCGTGACTGTAATTGAACATCAGCAGCGAGGCTTTGAGCTGCTCCCACAGCACGGCCGCGGGCGTATCGACGCCATATTTGCCCAGCAGATGCGTCATCACCGGCTCGTGAAAGAGAAACACCGAGCGGGAGCGTTCCAGCAGGGCGTCGGAATGTTGCAGGAAGTAGAGGGCGGAGGGGCCCAGCGCCACCGCCATCCCCCCGGCGGTGAGCAACGCGCCCATCCCCAAAAACCGGGCGTCGCGGCGGGCCTGGGGCCAGTGGGTGATCAGCAAATAGAGCGCGGCCAGGGGCAGGATGATGAGGATCACCCGGCCCGAGTAATACATGAAGAGGCTGACGCCTGTCAGCAACCCGGCCACCGCGAAGGCCCAGAGTTTGCGCCCGCGCAGGCCGTGGGTCAGAAAGAAGAAGGCGAAGAGAATCCAGGGCCAGGGATCCATGTACGCGGCCAGACGGGAGAAGTGGATGTGGGGGATGTTGACGGCCAGCGCGGCCGCGGCCAATCCCGCCAGCCGATGGGAGTCAAACAATCGCCAGGCGAGGAGGTAGAGGCCGAGGATGGTCAGCGTTCCCGCCACCGCGGGCATGAAATTCAGCCCCAGAATGCTGTTGGAGATGAACTTGAGGCCGATGACCGAGGGATAAAATCCGAGCATGGGGATGTTGGCCCATCCCTGATGAAAGAGCCCGGGCGCAGCGCCGGAGAGGATGGTCCGGGCCTGCAAGCCCATGCTGGCCATGTCGCCATGCAAATCGTTGGGGATATCGGCCAGCAGCCAGAAGCGCAGCCAGATGGCGCCCGCCAGGATGGCGGCGAGGGCCAGGCCGTGACGCGGGGCGAAGAGAGGAGACGAGGCGTCGGGCGTTGGCGGCGTTCGCCAGGCCATCGCGGCCGCGCCCAGCAGCCAGACCGCCACGCTGCCCGCCCACAGCCATCGGGTGAGCGCGTCTTCGCCAGAGAGGGCAAATCGCACCGTGCTCAGCGCCAGCAGCCCCATGGCCAGCGCCATCAGCGCTATCGTCAGCCCCCGGGCGCGGCCCAGAGCAGAGTGTGCGGCGGCCCCGCGCCCGTTCGCAGCCCGACCCGGTTCTGGCCCCAGCGCGGGCGCGGCCCAGGCGAACAGTCCCATCGAGAGCAGATAGCCCAGTGCGCCCGGCAGCAAGCGCGCCTCTTCACGCCCCAACCACGGCGCAATTCCCAGCAGATGCTGAAAAAAGGGGCCGTTGGGATTGACGGGGAAGCAGATGAGTTGCACGGCGTAGGCCAACGCCAGGGAGGCGAGCAACAGCCATCTGCGCAGAAGGGAGCGGGGCGCTCTCACGGTCGTCAATCTCGGTTCGTAACTGCTAACATACTTGACTTTAAGTCGCCAAAAGCCACGAAGGCTCGAAGTTTTTCGAAGACACGAAGGAAAATAAAGAAAAATACTTCGTGCCTTCGCCTTTCTTCGTGTCTTCGTGGCAAAAAGTGGTGGCTACCCTTAGTAGTCACCTTGGTTCTCTCGATCACCGAACGGGCCCTGGTAGCCCATTTCTCGCAGCCATTTTTTGTCCTGTTCGCTGAGGGGCGCGCGGGACAGAAGGTCGGGGCGGCGTTCCAGGGTGCGCTTCAGGGCCTGCTTGCGCCGCCATTCGGCCACCCGGGCGTGATGCCCTGAGGTGAGAACCTGGGGGATGGCCCAGCCGCGGAATTCGGGCGGGCGGGTGTAGTGCGGGCCTTCCAGCAGGCCCGTGGCGTGGGAGTCTTCGGCCGCGGCGCGTTCGTAGCCCAGCGCGCCGGGCAGCAGCCGCACCACCGCATCCACGATGACCATCGCTGCCAGCTCGCCGCCCGAAAGCACGTAATCGCCGATGGAGATTTCGTCCGTGGCCAGATGCGCCCGCACCCGTTCATCCACCCCCTCGTAACGCCCGCAGATGAACAGCAGGCGGTCATGGCGGGCCAATTCCTCCGCCACCTCCTGGGTGAAAAGACGTCCCTGGGGCGTGAGGAGGATGACGGGGATATCCTCCTCGCCCTTGATGGATTCCACCGCGGCGAAGATGGGCTCGGGCTTCATCACCATGCCCCCGCCGCCGCCATAGGGCGTGTCATCGGTGGTCTTGTGCCTGTCCGTCGTCCAGTCTCGCAGATTGTGGGCGTGAATCTCCACCAGCCCCTTCTCTCGCGCCCGTTTGATGATGGAGGCGTCGAAGGGGCTCTGGAACATCTCGGGGAAGATGGTGAGGATGTCGATACGCATGGGTTGACTCTACTGAAAAAACCTCCACCACGGAGGCACAGAGTGCACGGAGGAAGAAAAAGGTGAGATTTGGAGAGGAATTTCTCTGTGAACTACCACTATTTTCTCCGTGATCTCCGTGTCTCCGTGGTGAAATAATCTTTTTGCAGTTGACTCATGGGGTCAACCGAGAACATAGGGGAGGATGTCGCGCAGGCGCTCCACCCGGATGGCGGGAACGTCGGTGAACACCCGCCGCCAGTCCACCAGGATGGCGTTCATGCCCGCTTCGCGGGCGCCCACGATGTCGGCGTAGTAATTGTCGCCGATGTAGACGGCGTCATCCGGCCCGACGCCCGCCCGCTCCAGCGCGGCGTGGAATATCTCGGGCCGGGGCTTCCACACGCCCACCTCGCCCGCGGCCAGGGTGAAATCGAAAAAATCGGCGATGTCGAGCTGTTCCAGCTCATCGCCAAAAGGCTTGCTGCGATTGGAAAGCACGCCCAGGGCCAGCCCCTGCTCGCTCAGCGCGGTCAGGACATCCCGGGCGCCGGGCGTCAGCTCAGACGACGGCTGGAACACCTCGCGCATGAGATCGCCAAAAGCCTGCACCTCCTCCTCGTTGGCGTGGGGATGCCCGACCTTGCTCATCAAACGGGTGAGAAAGCGATTCCACACCTGATCTTGCCCATACACCCGCACATCCTCTATGATCTCAGGACTCTGCGCCCAGTATTCATGCACCCAGCGCTCGGTCAGCCGCCATTTGAAGGGGTCCACCTCCAGGCCCAAATCCTGCAACGCGGCGTACAGGGCGTCCATGAAATGGGGATTGGATTCCCGCAGCGTGCCATCGAGATCGAAAATCACAGTTTGGTATGAAGTCATGCTCGGCCCTCCGGGATGGATGAAGCAAGCTGATGCGACTGGCCGACCAGCCGACGGGCCGCCACAGGATCGTTGCAGATGAGGCCATCCACGCCCAGCGACAGCATGAGACGATACATGGCCGGACGATCCAGCGCGCCGAACCAGACCCACACCTGACGCCCGTCGGCATGGGCCTGCCTGATTATCCAGGGATTCAGCATCACCATCTCGGCCATGGGCGCGACGATCTCGGCGTTGGCCGGGCGAGTGTCGCTCACATCCCACTGGCCCGGCCCATAAACCGGGGCCACCGTGATCTCGGGCTCCAGCGCTTTCAGATGCTCCAATACATCCCAATCGAAAGAAAGAAAAATGGTTTTGGAAAGATAACCGGCCCGGCGCACGATCTCCAGGGCCTGCGCCTCGATGCCGGGGTAGTAACTCGTGGACTTGAGCTCAGGCAGCAGGCCCATCGCCGCCTTTTTCGCCAGGGCCACCACCTCATCGAATGTCATAATGGGTTCGCCATTGACGACGCGCAGGCGCTGCAACTGCTCCCAGGTCATATCCTTGATGAACCCTTCGCCGTTCGTCATGCGATTGACCGTGTCATCGTGCATGATGACCAAGACGCCGTCGATGGTGCGATGAACATCGAACTCGATCCAATCGGCGTGGACGCGGATTGCGTTGGTGAACGCGGCCCTGGTGTTTTCGGCGGCCAGGGCCGCGCCGCCGCGATGGGCCGCAATCTGAACAGTGCGGGGGAGGAAGACATTCAGCGCCCGATAGAGAAGGATATTGAAAACCGGGATAGCCAGCAGAAGCGCCAACAGGTTGCGCAGATTTTTCATAAGCGGGCCGCAAGAGCAGAAGTGAAATGGATGTAACTGCTAAGGTCGTCTGTCTGTTTTCGCCGGCTTGGCCTCTGCTGCGGCAGGCCCCCCGCCCCCCCGCAAGCGGTGGGGAGGGCTCTCCGTCTGCAAAAACCTTTGCAAACCAGCGGCTCCCTCCCCTGCAAAGGAGCGAAGCGACTGGCGGGGGAGGGCCGGGGTGGGGGCCGGGTCCAGCGGCCAAGGCTGCAAAACTGACGAACGCTGTCTTGAACGTTGGCTCAGCAAGCCTACCTTAGTCGTTACGGAATATCTCCCGAAAGAGGCGCTGATACACATCGTATGTGCGGCGGTCGAAGCAGACGAAGATGACCTTCTCGATGCTGTCATCCTGCTCCAAAAAGCCCTTGACTTCGCTCAGCGCGATGCGCGTGGCCCGTTCCAGAGGAAAACGATACACGCCCGTGCTGATGGCCGGGAAGGCGATGGTGCGGACGCGGTTTTCCACCGCCAGCTTCAGGCTGTTGCGATAACAGCTCGCCAGCAACGCATCCTCGTTGTGGGCGCCCCCGCGCCACACCGGCCCCACCGTGTGGATGACGTATTTCGCGGGCAGGCGATAGCCCTTGGTGATGCGGGCCTCGCCCGTGGGACAGCCGCCCAGGGTGCGGGTTTCGGCCAGCAGCTCGGGCCCGGCCGCGCGGTGGATGGCCCCATCCACGCCCCCGCCGCCCAGCAAGCTGCGATTGGCCGCGTTGACGATGGCGTCCACCTGCTGTGTGGTGATGTCGCCCTGGATGATTTCGATGCGATTTCTGATTTCGCTGTCGGTCACAGTCGCCTCGTGAATGTGAGTTGATGGCGATTCATCTAACAACCTGACACAAATTCGGCGGCATGTCTTTTCCCCACCGGAACCTTTACCCGAGAGCGTCAAACGTCATGCGTCAAACGTCAAGTCGCTATCGGCAGCGGGATTTCCGCTATGACGTTTGACGTTTTACGTTTGATGTCGTAACTACTAAGGTCTCATCACCACTTTTTGCCACGAAGACACGAAGGATAACGAAGGCACGAAGTGCTTTCTTTATTTTTCCCTTCGTGCCTTCGAAAAACTTCGAGCCTTCGTGGCTTTTTGAGGCTTAAAGTCGAGTACGTTAGCAGTTACTTGATGTCACTGACAAAGGCTTCGATACGGAAACATCAAAACATCTGGAATTTTGTGTAGCATTGCCAGGAAATTCATTGGGTGCGTCCTTTTTCGGTTGAAGCGTTTGCCACGTCCGCCCGGCGATGAAGTCGCCGGGCTACAAAACAGCGCCGGATAAATCCGGCTAGCCCCGCAGGGGCGATGTTTCTAGCCGGGGG
>JALWDV010000776.1 GCA_027036755.1 Anaerolineae bacterium | reverse complement strand
GTCGGGGTGGGGGCTAAAAGGAGGTGGGGAGGGGGAAATCGCATCCTTTCCCCTTGCGGATTCTGGTTCTTTTGGATTTCAGCCGGGCGGCTTGCGAATCCGCCCTGAGCGCTCTCTGCATCCAGCCGGATTCGCAATCCGGCGAGGCCGGCAAAGCCAATGCCCCCTGAAATCCTGTTGCGCCCCCTCATGGGGCCTGCCGGATCGATCTAACGCGCCTCATTTGGCGCTTCGCGCCAGCATCATGGAGACGCTGCGCAAATTGGCCTCCCAGTTGGGGTTCAGGGGCTCCAGGGGGATGGTGCGGCCATCGATGAGTCGGGCCAGTTTCTCGGGCGCTTTTTCATCGAATCCACGCTGATAAAAGATGGTCTCGATGCCCTTCTGTTGGGCGAGATCAGCCAGTTCTTGCAACTGGGAGTCGGTGCTGTTTTCGGGAATGGCGATCATCTCCAGTCCGTAATCCCTGGCGAAATAGCCCCAGGCGGGATGTGCCACGATGAAGGTTTTGCCCGCCACCTGGTTTTTGTCCATGACGCGCTGGATGTCTGCATCCAACGCATCCAACTCGGCCAGGAACGCATCCAGATTGGCCTGATAATCCGCCTCGTGCGCAGGATCGAGCTGGATCAGGGTTTGGGCGATGGTCTGGGCCTGGGTTTTGACCAGCCGCGGCGAGAGCCAGATGTGCAGGTCGTCATCGGCCTTGGGGATGCCCTGGCTGATGTCCATTAGCTTGATGTCGGGCGCAAGTTCCGCGATCTGGGGCAGCCACGCGTTCTCGGGCGGGATGCCCATGAGAAAATAGACGTCGCGATCATTCAGGGCTTTTATCTGGCCTTTGGGCGGCTCATACGAGAGGGGATTGACGCCCGGGCCCGCCATGACCAACACCGACACATGATCTCCGCCCACCTTCTTGACGAAATACTGTTGGGGCAGGATGCTCACTGCGACGTTGACGTCCGCGTCCGCGGGCGGCGCTTCATATTTTTCGCCGCCACATGCAGCCACCAAGAGCAGAAGGAGCAGGATGGAAATCAGGATGATGGGCGGGAGGCGTTTTGAAGGCATGTCAAATCCTCCAGGATGAAAGAGGGGAAGAAGCTCGGCATGGTTTATTCTATCACTTTCATCAGGTTTTTGTAATCTCAGGCCGCCGCCCGTCCGCCCAGCAGCGAGCTCTGCTGCTCCATCTCGCGGCGGAACTGGTAGGTGTAGAGCTTGTAATAACGCCCGCGCTGGCGCAGCAGCTCGAAGTGCGCGCCCTGCTCCACGATGCGGCCTCCCTCGATGAACAGGATGCGATCTGCGCGGCGAATGGTGGAAAGGCGGTGGGCGATGACAAAGCTGGTGCGCCCGCGCCTAGTACACGAAGGCCCAAATGATTGTATGGTTTGTTATGATAATGCGCCGCGCCGGATGTGCGATCCGGCGCATTTTTCCTACTCAACCCGCCGGATCACATATCCGGCTGGGCGCAAGCGCAAGCAGCCAACGCTACAACAACTTACGCCTCCTTACACTAGCACCTTGTCCTCATAGAAACCGATGAGCATGTAGGTGGCGGTGCGGGAGAAGGCCGAAACGCCCACCGCGATGTTGGCGGTGATGAAGCGCAGATAATAGCCGCGCAGCAACCGCCAAAGCCCGATCAGGCGGTTTTCGGCCAGCGTTTCTTTCAAATCGAACGGAATAAGGGGGGATGTTGAAGTCATAATGGGAAATTCAAGCTCTCCTACGTTATTTCGTGGGAGCACAGCGACCGAAAGGTGCGACGCACCTGGGGAGATTCCTCCTCCCTGCGGTCGTGGGAATGACGTAACAAGGGATTTTCATCGTTATCGGCGTGCAGCCGCTCGTAGCCTCCGCTTACTGATTGCTGCTTACGTTCTTCCAAACCCTGCAAGACGCGCAAAAACGCCCCACATTTGGGTGGGCCCCGGCGCTTGTATCAGCCAGTATTATACTGACTATTCAGCGACGACGCAAACCACCGGTCGGGGCGGGGGCGTTTCAAAATTGGGGTGCGCTGGCCGGCTGATGAATGTTGACAAAGTTGTCCTGTTTGGGCCAGGGCGCTTCGCGCCCGCCGCCAGCGCCGGGGGATGAAGTCCCCCGGCTAGAAACAGCGCCCCTTCGGGGCTAGCCGGATTTATCCGGCGCTGTTTTGTAGCCCGGCGACTTCATCGCCGGGCGGACG
>JALWDV010000775.1 GCA_027036755.1 Anaerolineae bacterium | reverse complement strand
GCCCCACTGAACACTGTCTACTGAACACTGAACACTGAACACTGAAAATGACTGTCGCCGTTATCGACTTTGGTTCGCAGACAGCCCAGCTCATCGCCCGCCGCGTGCGCGACCTGGGCGTTTACAGCGAACTCGTCCCCTGGAACGCCCCCGAGGCCCAACTCGCCCGGGCCGACGCCTACATCCTCTCCGGCGGCCCGGCCAGCATCTATGAGCCCGACGCGCCCACGCTGCCCGAGATCGTGCTGGCCAGCGGCAAGCCCGTGCTGGGCATCTGCTATGGAATGCAGGCCCTGGCCGCGGCTTTGGGCGGGCATGTGGCTCCGGCCACTGCGCGCGAGTTCGGCCACACGCTGGTGACGCTGACCGGAGACGCGCCGCTGCTTTCGGGCCTGCCCCGGCAACTGGATGTGTGGATGAGCCACAGCGATCATGTGGATCAGTTGCCGCCGGGCTGGCGGGCCCTGGGCGCTTCTCGCAACGACAGCATCGCCATCATGGGCGATATTGCGCGCAAACGCTACGCGTTGCAATTTCATCCCGAGGTGCAGCACACCCGCCAGGGCATGGATATCCTGCGCAATTTCCTCTTCGACGTGGCCGAATTGGAGGCCAACTGGACGCCCGCGAACTTCATCGAGGACATGACCCGGGAGATCCAGGAGCGAGTGGGGGAGAGCCGCGTGCTGCTGGGGCTCAGCGGCGGCGTCGATTCTTCGGTGGTCGCGGCCCTGGTGCATCGGGCCATTGGCGAGCAACTCACCTGCGTCTTCGTGGATCATGGCATGATGCGCCTGGGCGAGGCCGATGAGGTCTTCGAGACCTTCCAGCAGGCCCACGGCATCCACCTCATCGGCATCAACGCCGCGGAGCAATTTCTCGAAGACCTGAAGGGCGTCACCGATCCCGAAGAAAAGCGCAAGCGCATCGGCAATCGCTTTGTGCGGGTGTTCGAGGCCGAAGCCGCGCGTCTGGCGACCGAAAGCCAGGGCGCGCCCTATCGCTTTTTGGCCCAGGGCACCCTCTATCCCGATGTCATCGAGAGCGCGGCCACGGGCCGGGAGCAGGCCGCGCACACCATCAAAACCCATCACAACGTGGGCGGTCTGCCCGAAGACATTCAATTCGAGCTGCTGGAGCCGCTGCGTTATCTGTTCAAGGATGAAGTGCGCCGCGTGGGACTGGCGTTGGGCCTGCCCGAGCGCATCGTGTGGCGACATCCCTTCCCCGGCCCGGGACTGGCCATCCGCATCCTGGGCGAGGTGACCTGGGAGCGGCTGGAGACCCTGCGCCAGGCCGACGCCATCGTCATCCATGAGCTGGAGAGCGCGGGGCTTTATCGGGCCACATCCCAGGCCTTTGCGGTGCTGCTGCCGGTGCGCAGCGTGGGCGTCATGGGCGATTATCGCACCTACGCCAACGTGGTCGCCATCCGCGTGGTCACCACCGATGATTTTATGACCGCTGATTGGGCCAAACTGCCCGATGATCTGCTGGGGCGCATGGCCAATCGCATCGTCAACGAAGTGGATGGGGTCAATCGCGTGGTTTACGACATCACCTCCAAGCCGCCCGCCACCATCGAATGGGAATGACGCAGCGACCATGAAGGTTTTGCGATGGCTCATCATCCTGACGCTGGCGGGCGTCGTGCTCCTCGTCGGACCTTACTACATCAATTACGCCAAAGGCCGTGACGCCATTCCTGCGGGCATCACCCTGGGCGGATTGAACATTGGCGGCGATTCCACCGAGGAGGCGGTGGCCAATCTGCGGGCCATCTACGAGCGCCCCATCCTGGTCTTTCATGGCGATAACCCCATTGTTCTCCGGCCCGAGGAGATCGATTTTCATGTCGACGCCGAGGCCATGGTGGCCGAGGCCCAGGAGCAGGGCAAGGGCTGGTACGCCATCTGGGATTTTCTGTTCTATGTGATGCAAAAGCCGCCCGTGGGCATGGATATTCCCCTGCAATACAGCTACGATGCAGAAAAGCTGGCCGCCTGGATCGAAACGCAGTCGCAGAAATATGATCACAGGCCCCTGGAGCCCGGCGTCAATCTCGAAACCCTCTCCTTCAGCAAGGGCCGACCGGGCGTGCGCACCGATCCGGGCGAGACAGCCATCGCCATCATTCGGGGATTCACCGATCCCTACAATCGCGAAGCGCATTTCGTTCTCATCACCCAAGAGCCTGGCAAGCCCGATTTCAGCGCCCTGGAGACGGCCATGCGCCAGCGTCTCGAGAAATTCCCCGGCGTTTACGCCTCCTATTTCCAGTTTTTGCCCACGGGCGAGGAAGTCGATATCGACGCGGACACCGCGTTTTCGGGCATGAGCACCGTCAAGCTGGGCATCCTGGCGCTGACCTACATGGATAACGATTTGCCCCTGCCCGATAACATCACCAAATGGATCAGCGTCACCATCACCTCGCCCACGGCCAGCAACGCCGCGGCCAACGCGTTGATGTATCATCTGGGCGACGGCGATTTGATGAAAGGCGTGCGGCGGGTGTCGCAATTCTATGAGGATTTTGGGCTAAAAAACACCTTCATCTCCACGCCCTACAACAGCGAGATCATCCCGCCCATGAAGCGCACGCCCGCCAACGCCAATCCCGAATATCACACCAATCTGGACCCGGCCATGCAGACCACGCCGCGCGATATGGGCGTGCTGATGGCCGCGATCGGGCGCTGCGCCGAGGGCAAGGGCGCGTTGCTGGCCGCGTATCCCGATAAGCTCACGCCCGAAAAATGCCAGGAGCTCATCTGGTGGCTGGAGCAAAACCCCCTGGGCTATCTCATCAAATATGGCGTGCCCGAGGGGACGAAAATCGGGCACAAACATGGCTACGCGCCCGACACCCAGGGCGATGTCGCCATCATCTACGGTCCCGAGGGCCCCTATGTGCTCGATATCTACGTTTACCAATACGGCTGGGTGGTGTGGGATATGAGCAATCCCCTGATGGCGGACATCAGTCGTCTGGTCTGGAATTTCTTCCTCTTCCGCACGGGCCAGGAGCAGCTTCCCCCGCCCGTGTATGACGAAAACGGGTCGGGCGCTGCGCAGTAGTCGGGCCGGGCGCACCCGCGCCGATACCGATGAAGATGCCCCGCTACCAGGGCGGCGCGGGAAGCCAGGCCCGTAATGCGTGATTCGTGATGCGTGACGACCTCACGCATTACGCATTACGCATCACGCCCGTTGCAGCCTCGCCCAACGTGAGCTTTGCCAACCTTTCAGCAACCAGCGATCATGCTATTTCCATGGCAGGCTTTAGCTGCCAGTCGCCAGGGATAGCACGAAAACGCCCACTTCATTGGATGGATCGGACATGTTCTGTCCATCGACGCCTCGCACCGCGTAATAGTAGCTTACGCCATCCTGGAGGGCGTTGGCATCGACGTAGCTGGCTCCATCGCCCACCGCAGGCGGCTGCACGCCGTTGGCGATGCGGGTGGACCCGGAATCGCCGGGCGTGAAGTAGGGATGGGTGCTGCGCCAGACCTCGTAGCTGCTGTATTCGTAACGATGCACCCAGCGAAGAAGGACATCATCGTCCGACTTCTCGTTTCTCAGGTAAAAGAGATGGGGGATGATGCTGCCGTCGTCCCAGCGTTCGCGGGCCGGATTCATGCACGTGGCCTGGTTGGTGTTGATATCTGAGCCGGTGGAAGGCCACGCCATATTCTGGTAGTCATAAAAACCGGGCTTCTGGGTGAGATAGTAGCTGTTGGGTAGGGTGTGATCCGCAATGGTCGGATCCCAACTGATTCCGCCCATCTCATAATTGCCGTGCTTGAGCGTGCCCTGGATGGTTGCATCCTCGGTGATGCTGTTGGCGGCGTTGTCGCCCAGCACATTGCCCACCACGTTCTGATCATCGGAATCATGTTTGATCTTGATGCCTTCGGTCTGAATGCACATACGGAAGAAGGTGTTGCCCGGGCCGCTGGCTCCCCAATAGTCGGAGTCGTTCACCTCTTGCACAATGTTGCCTTCGAACAGATTGTAGGAGGGCCAATGGCCGTGGACCGAGACGTCGGTCAGGGTTGATTGCCGGTCGAAGGAATAGTTGTACGAGAAGACATTGCCGCTGGCCCCCACCTGGGTGACGATGGCATGGCGCAAATAACGAAAGATGTTGTTTTCCACCAGACAATTGGTGGCGTGACGTTCGAGATTGACGCCATAGCCCTGGCCGCCCGAGCCATAGCCCCACGCCTCGTGGAAATAGCTGTCCCGAATCTCGCATTGATAGGCGGCGTATCCCAGCACATGGCTGTTGAGGATGAATTCACTTTCCACCTCGCGCACCCATACGTTGGCTACATTGTAGAGCAAAATCATCTGTCCGCCGCCGGAATCCAGGCGTTTCAGGTGCAGCCGTTCCACGCCCGCATGACTGATAACGCCCACGCGACGGATTTGGGGATTGCGGGCGGCGTCATAGCCGTAGTTCAGGGGTTTTTCCAGAATTAATTGGTTGCCGTTGACTGCAATGATTTTGACCATTTCGCCCAGCGCATTCAGCGACCAATTTTTGTTGCCGATTCTGCTGTCGTTCTCCTCCTCGATCTCCGCAAAATCCCCCGCACTGAACGAGGACGCGTCCGAAACCGTCAGGGTGGTGGAGTCTTTGCCATAGCCTCCTGTGACGGGCGTAAAAAAACCATAATCCCAGGCCAACACCTTGATCCCGGCGACATCTTGGGGGTATGCGCCGAGATCGAATTGCAGAAAGGTGCGATCCGGGCCTTCGCCGCGCAGCGCCACGCCCGAGGGGAGATACAAGGCGCCATCGCTGTGCGTCCTGCTTTTGATGTCGTAAACGCCAGCGGGCAGGAAGACCGCGCCGCCGCCCGCCGCGGCCGCGGCGTTGATAGCGTTCTGTATCGCTGGCCGGTCATCCACGCCATCGCCGGGCGTTGCGCCATAGCTGGCCGCGTTCTTGACGATGGGGACTTCGGGGATGCCGCCCATGACGCCAGGCGACCAATCCACCTTGCGCTCCGGAGGGATGATCCCGTTGACGGCTCCTGGTTCGGCGTGGCTGACAGCCGCGAGCTGAAGAATCGGAAGAATGGCGAGGAAGATAAAAAAACGCGCGGACATGCGGAATTGGCGATTAGGTGACATAAAAAAGCTCCAGAAGCGCGCGAAAGAGATGAGGACGCTCTTAACATGAACACAGCCGGGGCGAGTCGGCTGCGTTCGGTGGCGAGAGATGACGTATTCACTTTTCAGACGGCCTTGTTTGAACCAGTATAGCAGATTTTCTCGTTAAATTTCATGTCGAAAACGACAGGGGATGCGTTCCAATTTTGGGGGCGGTGTGCCTCTCCTTGTTAGTTCAAAAAAATCCCCCTTCGGGGTGTGCCGAAAGGGGATGTCCGGGGTGCGATGGAAGCCGATTGGGGAGTTAAGATGCGACGCACTTGCCACTACGTCATTTCGAGGGAGCGCAGCGACCGAGAAATCCCCTTGCAGCCGAGGAGATTCATCCTCTCTGCGGTCGCCGGAATGACGTAACCGGGGATTTTCATCCGTTAGCCCGTGACCGTTTCGCTCTTGCCCACCTGCATTTTCAGCCAGGCGTCGATGAAGGGGTCGAGGTTGCCGTCCAGCACGGCCTGGGCGTTGCCGGTCTCATAGCCCGTGCGCTCATCCTTCACCATCTGATAGGGATGCAGCACGTAGTTGCGAATGCGCGTGCCAAAGCCCGGTTTGACGAATTTGCCGCGCATCTCCGCTTCGCGGGCCTGCTTTTTCTCCAACTCGATCTGATACAACCGGGACTTGAGGATTTTCATGGCGGTTTCCCGGTTTTGAGTCTGGCTGCGTTCGTTCTGGCAGGTGACCACGATGCCCGTGGGCAGATGCGTCAGCCGCACCGCGGTGGCGTTCTTCTGCACGTTTTGGCCGCCCGCGCCGCCCGAAAGAAAGACGTCCATCTTCACGTCGTTGGGACGAATGTCGATTTCGATGTCGTCATCCAGGATGGGCATCACCTCCACCTTTGCGAAGGAGGTGTGCCGCCGGGCGCCAGCATCGAAGGGGCTGATGCGCACCAGCCGGTGATTGCCCTTCTCGCCCCTGAGATAGCCATACGCGTAAGGCCCTTTGACCTCCACCGTGGCGCTTTTGATGCCCGCCTCCTCGCCCGGCATTTTATCGAGGAGGGTGGTCTTGAACCCCCGCTTTTCGGCCCAGCGCAGATACATGCGCAGAAGCATCTCGGCCCAGTCCTGAGCCTCGGTGCCTCCCTCGCCCGCGTGGATGCTGAGGATGGCGTCCCGGTCGTCGAATTCGCCCGAAAGGGCCAGCATCAACTCCCGTTTGTCGATCTCCTCCTTCAGGGCGCGGGCCTCCTCATCCAGCTCCGCCAATGAATCCTTGTCATCCTCCATTTCCGCCATCTCATACAACTCGATGGCGTCCTGGACGCGTTCTGTCAGGCTCTCCCACCCATTGATCAAATCCCGCAGGGTGGCGACGCGACGCATCGTCGCCTGCGCCTTCTTCTGATCCGACCAGAAATCAGGTTCCGATGTTTCCTTTTCCAGCTCTTCCAGCTCTTTCAACCGGGCAGGCCAGTCAAAGACGCCCCCGGATTGTCTGGAGACGCTGCTCCAGGGATTGCAACAAATTCAGCGTTTCGCTCATGGTTGGCTCCTTGCGGATAGAATTTTGGGGTATGGGCGATGTCTCAATCGCCATCGCCCGCGTGTTGATCATGCTCCAGGAGAGAATCGACGAAGACCCAGGGA
>JALWDV010000774.1 GCA_027036755.1 Anaerolineae bacterium | reverse complement strand
TTCGGTTGAAGCGTTTGCCACGTCCGCCCGGCGATGAAGTCGCCGGGCTACAAAACAGCGCCGGATAAATCCGGCTAGCCCCGCAGGGGCGCTGTTTCTAGCCGGGGGACTTCATCCCCCGGCGCTGACGGCGGGCGCGAAGCGCCTCGTTAATGAATGGATTATTTTAACTTTCCAACTCATTTGGGACGCACCCAAATTCATTATACCACGAAGGAAAAGAAAACAGGGCGTTGTCATGCACGACAGCGCCCTGCTGAGGTAGCGGAGAAAATCGAATTGGATTAGCTCCCGAACATGGCGCCCATGCCCATACCGCCAACGCCCAGCGCCACGGCGAGGACGCCGAAAATCACCCACACGACAATCCAGGCGATGAGGGCCGTGAGGATCGCCTTGCCCGTGTCGAAATCCATGGCTTCGCGAAGGGCGACGATGCCCGCCACCAGCGACCAGATGCCCGCGGCAAAGGCGATAGCCCATCCGATGCAGGGAATAAACGCCAGAATCGACAGCACCTGGGGGCTGTAGGAATAGCCGAAAGTGCGCAGCACTTCGCCTACATCCGCCTCGCCTCCAAACAATTTGGTTCCAATGTAGAAGGTGAGATAAGACCAGAGGTAATAACCAACGACCACCATCACCAGACCAAAGATGGCTCCGATAAGTCCGCTGATGATGCCATTGCCAAAAATGCCCAGGATGCCGTTGCCCAAAGCGCTGGCAATGGCCGCGATGATCACAACCGTCAACGCTTCCTGATTCTTGCTTTCGTCGTGCTCGACTTCGTTGAAGAAGTTCACGTCCAGTTTGGCGGCTTTGATCATGTTTTGGATGAGACTGTCGGTGTTCAAGATGTTCCTCCTCGTGAATAAAACAGGCGTTTATCGTCAGGATGTGAAACGCTCTGGCGACAACAATGATGGAAAAAACAACGTTTGGTACATTCTACTACATTATGGGGCGTTCAGCAATAGGGCTTGCGCCTTGCCCGGCCAACGTCCAGCGTTCAACGTTCAATGTCGGTGGCGTGATAGTGCACAGTTCCATCTCTCCCACGTCATTTCGAGGGAGCGTAGCGACCGAGAAATCCCCTTGCAATCGGGGAGATTCCGTCGCCATTTCAATGATTTGTCCTCGCTGCCCAGAAATCCCCTTGCAATCGGGGAGATTCCTCCTCCCTACGGTCGTCGGAATGACGTAACACCCAAAACGCCCAGAGAATCACGCCCGACGTTTATCCAAAATCTGCCAGGTGGTATATAATGCTGTGTCGCGGCCAGGCATGACGGCAGCGCCGGTCACCCCCTTGCCGCATCATCCCGACCGGCGGCCGACGGCGCGCCCAGAGCCCTGTTGCGAGCGCAGAAAACGCTATGGATTTACGAGACGTTCAGACAAACTGGAACCGCTTTGGCGAGACCGATCCCTTTTGGGCGGTGCTGGCCTGGCCCGGCATGGATGATGGCCGCTGGAACCCGGACGCCTTCTTCGCCACCGGCCGCGAGGAGATCGAGGCAGTTCTGGCCTATGTTGATAGCCTGGGCGTAAACATCGCCCGGGACGCCGCGCTCGATTTTGGCTGCGGCGTCGGGCGCTTGACCCAGGCTCTGGCTCCACATTTCGCCCGGGTTCATGGCGTGGATATCAGCGAAACCATGATCGACATCGCCCGCAAGTTCAATCAGTATGACCAGCGCTGCCAATATCATCTCAACCCTCGGGACGATCTCTCCCTCTTCGATGACGGCGTCTTCGATTTCATCTACTCCAACATCACCCTGCAGCACATGCCGCCCCGATTTTCCCGCGGCTACATCCGGGAATTCCTGCGGGTGCTGAAGCCGGGCGGCCTGGCCATCTTCCAGATTCCATCCCGTCCTCGCAGCATGACGCAACGGCTGTTGCAGCCGCTCAAGCCCACCTCTTTCTGGCGCTGGTATCAGAAAATCCGTTACGGGGATCAGCCCGTTATGAACATGTACGGCATCCCCAAAGCCGACGTCATTCGGCTCATCGCAGAAAATCGCGGCGAATTGGTGGATGTTCGGCCCGATGACAGCGCAGACGCGGCCTGGGACAGCTTCCGTTATGCAGTGCTAAAGCCCGCCGCGTCGACATAACGCAATCTCCCCCCATCTTGTAACTGCTAAGGTAGTTTGTCTGTTTTCGCTGGCTTGGCTTCTGCTGCGGCAGGCCCCCCT
>JALWDV010000773.1 GCA_027036755.1 Anaerolineae bacterium | reverse complement strand
GATGAACATTGACAAAATAATCCGGTTATAGGCTCGGGGCGCTTCGCTCCCGCCGCCAGCGCCGGGGGATGAAGTCCCCCGGCTAGAAACAGCGCCCCTGCGGGGCTAGCCGGATTTATCCGGCGCTGTTCTGTAGCCCGGCGACTTCATCCCCGGGCGGACGTGGCAGACGCTACTCGGCAACGCTTGGCGACGGACGGTCGACAAAATTTACCCTCAAATTGGAACGCCACCTTCAACGACGCCCGGCTTGACAGAAATCCGCCCAAAGGGTAAGATAGATAGTCGGTTCGAGTTTCTCGGGCCAACAATCTTTTACCAAAAGGTGGTGAGAACTGCATGACCGTTAAGCTCAATCCTGGCGAATCGCAAGATTCACTGCTGAGGCGCTTCCGCAAAGAGGTAATGAAGGCGCGCATCCTTCCCGAAGTGCGCCGCAAACGCTGGTTTACGCCTCCCAGTGAACTGCGCCGTCTGCAAAAGCAGAAAGCGATCCGCAAGGCCCGTCAGTCTCAGCGGCGTCGCAATCGCCAAGGCGGTCTGTAAGAGCTCCGGCTCACGGAAAAGCTGCTCCTCAAGGGGCGGCTTTTTTGTTTCCCGCCAGATGTGCTATCATACCCGCATTGCCGCGCCCCTTTTCTCCACGGAGGTAACATCCCTGAACGCATTGGAACTTTCTCACAACATCGTCGACATTCTGGATGAAAAGCAGGCGGAGGATATCCTGCTGCTGGATATCACCGGCCTGGCTCCTTTTGCCGATTATTTCATCATCGCCACGGCGACTTCCGACCGCCAGAGCAAGGCCCTGGTGGATACCGTGGTGGACACGCTGCGAGATCGACGCGTCAAGCCCCTCTACGTCGAGGGAGAGAGTCGATCGGGATGGCAGTTGTTGGATTACGGCGCTGTGATCGTGCACATCTTTTCGCCCGAACTGCGCGACTTCTACCGGCTGGAGGAGTTGTGGAACGAGGCGAAAGTGGTGGTGCGGATGCAGTAATCTCAATCCAGCCGCCAGCGCTCCCCTAAAACGCCCGTTCTGAAGCCCCGGGCATGCAGCCACGCCCGCTCCGGGCTCTGACGCCATAGCGGGTTGGTGTGATTCAGGTGGATGAAAACCACCTCGGTGGCGATGTCCGCCAGACGGTTCGCGGTGTCTGTAACCATGGGATGGGGAATCTGGGTGAGATCGCGTCCTGGCAGTTCGACCGGACTGAAAAACGAGCCATCCACCAGGGCGATATCGATTTGCGCCATCCAGGCTCGCAGATCGGGCTGGAATGCGTCCCAGTCATCGATATCGGGGCAGTAGAACAGGCTGCGCGCGGGCCCGCGCGCCAGCCACGCCACGGCGTCGCTGTATTCGTCCCGATGGGGAACGGCCACGGGCGTCACGCTCAGTCGGGGCGATAACGCGATCTCGCGGCCGGGCGCGACCTGGACGAGCTCGATGTGTCCGCCATTCATCAGGCCCGACCAGGGCGCGTTGGCCCGCAGAAATGCAGCCATGCGCGAGGTGGCGTACACTGGTATGGCCTGGGCGTTCATGGCCTCCGGGCCCAGATACATCAGACCGGGATAGTGGCCAATGTGGGCATGGGTGAGGAGAATGCCCGCCAGGGGCGCGCGGGCGGTGAGGGCGTCGTATTGGGCGGGAAAATCGGGCGTGGCGTCGATGATCCAGCTCTGGCCCGCGCTCTCATCCACCAATCCCAGACTAACGACGTTTTGACGCAAAGCCGCGTCGGCGCGGGCGGCTTCGCAATTAAGGCAGTGGCATCCCGGCTGGGGCAAACCGCCATCCTGGGCCGTTCCCAGCAACTGTGCGAAGATGGATGTGCGCGTCATCACGTCCTCGATGTCGGGCTATTTTGGATTTCTGGGGGTGAGAGCCGGGCGGATTGCGAATTCTCGATTTGACGAGGCAAAAGTGCATAACAGTCCGACGGCGGGCGCACCCGCACCGATACGGATGAAAATCCCTTGTTACGTCATTTCGACGACCGTAGGGAGGAGAAATCTCCTCGTTAGCAAGGGGATTTCTCGGTCGCTGCGCTCCCTCGAAATGACGTAGGAGAGCCTATTTTCGGAACAGTCCAACGGCGGGCGTCCCTGCACCGGTACCGATGAAACTCCCTTGTTACGTCATTTCGACGACCCCAGGGAGGAGAAATCTCCTCGTTAGCAAGGGGATTTCTCGGTCGCTGCGCTCCCTTGAAATGACGTAGGAGAGCCTATTTTCGGAACAGTCCAACGGCGGGCGTCCCTGCACCGATACCGATGAAACTCCCTTGTTACGTCATTTCGACGACCGTAGGGAGGAGAAATCTCCTCGTTAGCAAGGGGATTTCTCGGTCGCTGCGCTCCCTTGAAATGACGTAGGAGAGACGTAATGCGTGATACGTGATGCGTGACGACCTCACGCATTACGCATTACGAATCACGCCCGTTGCAGATTCGCCAAACGTGGGATTTGCCAATCTTTCTGCAACCAGCGATCATTCTATCATTCTATTTTCAAAGCAGCTTCTACTGATCCCGAATCAAATTCATAAACTCCGAGCGGGTGCGGGGGTCTTTTTTGAACAGGCCGCGCATGGCGCTGGTGATGGTGGAGCTGTTCTGCTTTTGCACGCCGCGCATCATCATGCACAGGTGGCTGGCCTCCACCACCACGCCCACGCCCATAGGCGAGAGGATGTCCATCATGGCGTCGGCGATCTGATTGGTCATGCGCTCCTGAATTTGCAGGCGTCGGCCAAAGACATCCACAATGCGGGCCACTTTGCTCAGGCCGATAACCTTGCCCTTGGGCAGATAGCCCACATGCACCCGCCCGAAGAAGGGAATCATGTGGTGTTCGCACATGGAGTAGAATTCGATATCCTTGACGATGACCATTTCGTCACAACTATCGCTGAAAACGGCGTTGTTCACCACCTCTTCGACCGTGGAGGTGTAGCCGCTGGTGAGGAAGTCATAGGCTTTGGCCACGCGCAAGGGGGTGCGCCGGAGTCCTTCCCGCTCCGGGTCTTCGCCAATGCGCACGAGTATCTGGCGGATGAGGTCTTCGAATTCGGGGTCGTAAACTTCGTTTTCTTCGGCCTCGAACACCTGATCCGACCCGTAGTGGCTGAGGCTTTTGATTGCGGCCTTCATGGCTGTGGTCATTCTTCGTATCTCCTTTGCTGAAGGATGTAACCGTTCAGCGATTTGTCTGAGGGTGAGGTTCGTTCCGGGATAAACCCAATCGGGGGCGATATCGGCCAGGGGGAAAGCGAGATGGGGGTGATCGAGAATGTCAGGATCGGGCAATGGATTGCCATCGAGCAGGAGCTGTTTGCCTTCCACGAGGACGATGTCGAGATCGATGGTGCGGGGCGCGAATTTGTCGCGGGTGCGCACCCGGCCCAGCCGGACCTCGATGCGGCGCAGCGCCCGCCGCAAATCCGATGGCGCAAGATCACTTTCCACCAACGCGGCCGCGTTGAAATAATCGGGCTGGGGCGCAGCGCCGCCCACGGCCGGCGTTTCGTAGATGGGGCTTTCCGCCAGCACCCGCCAGCGGCTGTCCCGACGCAGCAAGGCCATGGCCCGGGGCAGATTCCGTTCTCGTTCGATGTTGCTGCCCAAGGCGATGAGCACGCGTTCAGGCATCGGGAAAGAGCTCATCGCGGGTGCGGAAGATGCCAACGCCGACAGTACGGGCGAATCGCAGCGCGCCCGGTTTCTCCACCGAAACCTCGACAGCTTCGATGCGGGAGTCGGTCTCGAAACAGATGCGAGCGATCTCCTCCACCAGACGCTCCACCAGCAGGGGCGCGCCCCCCTCGATGTGAGCGATGATAGCCTTGGCCACGGTGCGATAGTTGACCGCGTCCGCGATGTCGTCGCTGCGGGCCGCGGGCCGGGTGTCGGCCCACAGGGTCGCGTTGATCACAATATCCTGCCGGTTGGTGCGCTCTTCGGGGTTGATGCCCAGAATGCCGCGCACCAGCAGGTCTTTGATGAATACCTGATCCAGGTGAGAGATGTCAGTCATGGCGAGTCCTTACATTTTCAAGTGTGCGCCGCCGGTGAGACGGATGATCTCGCCGGTGATGAAGTCGTTGCGCAGAAGATAAAGCAAAGTGTCGGCGGCAACGTCGGTTCCGCCGCCGCTGGCCAGGGGCACGGTGTCCAGCACGCTTTGCCAATAGGCTTCGCTGGCTCCCTCGGGCGGCAGCATGGCTCCCAGGGCGATGCCATTGACCCGCACCCGGGGCGCAAGCTGGATGGCCGCGGTGCGGGTGAACGCGTCCAGCGCGCCCTTTGAGACAGTGTAGCTGAAATGGGTGAGATAGGGGCGTTGGGTGCGCCAATCGGTGATGTTGACCACAGCTCCGGGCCAATCGTCGGGCAGGGCCCGATAAAACGCCTGGGTCAGCAGGATGGGCGAGCGCAGATTCACCCGGAAGGTCTGACTCCACCCCGCCACCGTCATATCCGCCAGCGTGTCTTTGGGAAAGATGGCCGCGCTGTTGACGAGTATCTGCACCGGAGGCAGGTCGGCGGGGATATCAGCGAAGAGCGGCCCGGCGTCATCCAGACGGCTGAGATCTGCCTGGCGCAAGAGGACGCGCACGCCCATGGCTCGGGCCTCGTCAGCGGTGGCTTGGGCGGCGTCGGCCGAGCGATTATAATGCAGGATGAGATTGCATCCCGCCCGGGCCAGCGCCAGAGTCAGCCCCCGCCCGATGCGATGTGCGCCGCCGGTTATCAATGCGGTCTTGCCTTTCAGTTCCATTGCGTTATGACTCCATTTTCGAGAAGATGAACGCCCCTCGCAGCCTGCCGCTCCAGGGTTTGACCATCGATGAAAAAGAGCGCCTGGTCTCGTGGCGCGTGGCCCAGGCGCGGCCGCATCAGCATTTGCGCACGCCCTGGGGCGAGCTGTGGCGGGGAGAAGAAGGGGGCGCGGGCCTGGAGGTGTGGGTCGAGGCCGCCGCGTCTTTCCATCTGCTGATGACGCATGGCCCGACCAGCTACTTCGAAACAGTCGCGCCGGGCCGACATCGCTACATCCTGACGGCCCTCGATAGCACCGATGTGGCGCGAATCAGGCGCTGACCTTTTTAGCCGAAAAGACGATTGATGATCCTCAACAGCAGACTCAAAGCCAGGGAGATCACAATCATGGATGTGATGGGAATGTAAACGCTTACGTTCTCGCTTTCGATGCGGATGTCGCCGGGCAGCCTTCCGAACCAGGAGAACGCGCCGGTCCAGATGAGTGCGCCGCCCAGGATGAGTATCAAACCGAAGAAGATGACGAGTAATCCGATCTGATGATTGTTCATGCCTTCATTATGCCACACATTGCGCGCTTCGTCATGCGCTGCTGGTCGGAAACCAGGGGGTTTGCAATGGCCTCAGGTTATGTCATCCCAAAGGGAGATCGCCCGAGACATGACGCCAACAAACGTCTGGCTCCCTTCTCAAGGAATGGTCGCGCCCAAAAGAAAAGGGTGTGTCCCAAATGAGTTGGAAAGTTAAAATAATCCATTCATTAACGGGGCGCTTCGCGCCCGCCGCCAGCGCCGGGGGATAAAGTCCCCCGGCTAGAAACAGCGCCCCTGCGGGGCTAGCCGGATTTATCCGGCGCTGTTTTGTAGCCCGCGACTTCATCGCCGGGCGGACGTGGCAAACGCTTCCAACCGAAATGGGTCGCGCCCAAAAGAAAAGGACGCGGGCAATAGCCACGCGTCCCAGTCATTTTTGGTTTGATGCGCTTTATCAGCGACGAAGCTGCTTCAGACGGGCCTTCTTGCCCACGCGGCCGCGCAGGAAGTAGAGCTTGGCCCGACGCACCTTGCTGTGGCGCACGATCTCGATCTTCTCCACCCGGGGGGCGTGCAGACGGAAGATGCGCTCGACGCCAACGCCATGAGCGCCGATTTTGCGCACGGTGATGGACCTGGCCGGGCCATCACCCTTCATGGCAATAACCGTGCCCTGAAAAACCTGCACGCGTTCGTTGCGGCCTTCGACGATGCGATTGTGGACTTTGACGATATCGCCGATCCTGATTTCAGGAACATCCTCTTTCAGATATTCGTTTTCCAATGATTTCAACAAATAGGACATGATTTTTCCTCGACTACAATTGGTGCTGGATTATGGAGAGGACGGGCGTTGCAACTGCAACCGCCCCCGTCATCCATAACGACGGGCGTCCTTTTGGACAAAATGAAAGCGCCCTGAGGCGCCGGATGCTACTCATCTTGAGCAATTAGCTATTCTAGCATGAAAGACCGGGCCGGGCAAATCATCCAACGGAGGGCGAGAACAGTTGCAGAGGTTGGCGGCAACTGCTAATGGGGGAACCATCCTCGATGGGCTTGCGTCGTATGCAACAGGTCAGGCTTTTTCCTATCCCGGCCTATTTGTTATAATCACTTTCTGTCGGCCGCCGGATGTTCTCTCGCCGCACCGCATCGCGTTGCAGATGCAATGGCGATGTCGTCGGTTTGAGCCGACCACAGCCCCCAATTATGAGGTGACCTCCTATGCAAAACAAAACGCGATTACCCTATCTGCTAATCCTCCTTCTGCTTGTGGCTGTCGCCGCGGGCGGATGCGGCGCCAAAGAGACGCCCGTTCCCACGCCCACTCGCACGCCCAAGCCCACCTTCACCGCCACGCCCGAGGGGCAGATCATCAACGCCCCCCTCTTCGAGAAGGACGTGAGCGCCAGCCCCACCAGCGATGAAGTGGCGGCGCTGCCCACCGACACCCCCACGC
>JALWDV010000772.1 GCA_027036755.1 Anaerolineae bacterium | reverse complement strand
GGTCAGTTCGACGTCCTGCTCATCATCACCCGCGGGGGCATCATTCCGGGCGGCATTCTGGCCGAGGCGCTGGATATCCGGGATGTGCTCATCGCCGCGGTGGAGTTTCCGCGCTCGCCCGACATCGAGGAGCTGGCCTGGCCCACCTTTTTGCAATTCCCTAGCGACGCGCTGCTGCGCGGGCGGCGGGTGCTGATCGTGGATGACGTATGGGACAGCGGGCGCACCATCAACACGGTGCGGGGCCGGGTGGAGGCCGCGGGCGGTCAGGCCGCGACCTGCGTGCTGCACTACAAGCCCGCCCGCTCCCGCTTCCCCGACCGCACGCCCGATTTCTACGGCGCGGTCACCGACCGCTGGATTGTGTATCCGTGGGAGGTGGATCGCGGGCCGAATCTCGCCGAGCTCACGCCCGAGGTGATCCTTTCCTGAGCGCCGCAGGGCGGGGCGGGCGTTTTATCTGGCGATGAGCACGTCATTCACATCATCGACTTCGATGACATAGCCTGTCTTCGACAAGAAGTTGGTGCGCTGCTCGTAGGCCCGCAGCACGCCGGTGGCCACCAGCCGCAAGCCGGTTTCCTCATACGTCGGAGCCAGTTCGTGCAAAATGTCGAACAGGGGAGCGGGATCGACCTCTGGCAGGAAGTAGACGTAGAAAACTGAATCGGCGGTTTGGCCCGGCTTGCGCACAAATCCGATGCCATTTTGCAGATAGTGCATTTCTCTCAGATCCTGGATGTTGGAAAAATCGACATACCCCGTCACCGTCACCTCTTTTCCAACCAGATCGAGATATTTCTTGGGGTGGGCGTCGAGATCGGACGCTTCGATGGCGTCGGGCGAGATGCTGACGCCGGCCCAATAGTATCCCTTTCCCGCTTTCACCGCCAGGTTGCCTTGCAGACACTGGTGGAAGGATGCGGCGGCGTCGGTCGGGAGATCATCGGGCCACCAGTCGGCAGTCAGTTTCGGCGGCAAAACGCGATGCACCGCCGCACACGCTTTCGTCAGGGACGTCGCGTCCTCCGGTGCGAAATCGAAGGCCATGAGAATGGCGTTGTCGTCCAGATTATATTTCAGATGAATGTTGGCGGCTGAAGCGGGCAGAAATTCGGGCGCCCAACCGCGATCCATCTCTTCGGCGGCGATCAGGGCATGGTAATCCTTGTAGGCGTGTTCTTGCGTCTCGCTTCGATTGCAGGCGGCGAACAAGGCGGTGATGGTCAGCAGAAGAAGGAACAGAAGGATGCGGCGTGATTTCACGATAGCTCTCCAGAGAGGGATTGGCGGGATAGAAGCGGCAGAACAGTCAGCAGCCCATAGGCGAAGAGCAAGGCGACGGTCAGCAGCGCCACATGCGCCCAGATGGACCGGTGCGCCAGGGGGTGATGTACGATGCGGGCGATCTCGAGGAAGAGCGGGCCGGGATTGGTGACGATGTCCCAGCTATTCCAGCGCAGAAAACGCCCGACGTAAACGCCGAAGCTGGCCAGGGCGATGACGCCCGCGGCAAAGGCCCGCGCGGGCCAGACGCCCAGCTTTGCCCATACAGTTTCCTGCATCCAGGCCAGCGATGCAAATCCCAGCGCCAGGCCTGTCAGGGCCAGGCTGAAGAACATGACGACATCGTAGAAGTAAGGGATGTCGCCCATGGGGCGCAGGTGTGCAATATCGGTGATGAGATAGGGGGCGTTGGGCAGAAACGCCAGCCAGGCGGCGGCGCTGACCAGGGTCAACATGCGGCTTTTGGAGGCGATCCACAAGGCGAACCAGGCAAAGAGCAGGGGCAGCCAGGCCAGAAAGAGGTTCCACAGCAGGAATCCGAAGACGATGGAGCCTGTGTAGTGCATACGAAAGAGGATCAGGCCCGCTGGCAAACCGGCCGCCAGGGTGAGGACTAAAAACTGTCTGGTGCGAGGATGGAGGTGAGGCGTTATCGTTTTCATGGTTATTTTTGCAATTGGGGGTGACTGTTCCGTAAATAAGCACTCCTACGTCATTTCGAGGGAGCGCAGCGACCGAGAAATCCCCTTGCAGCCGAGGAGATTCCTCCTCCCTTCGGTCGTCGGAATGACGTAACGAGGGATTTTCGTTCGTTATGTGGTGAGCTATCGCTCATGGCGACTGCTTTGAAAATAGAACACGGATGAACACAGAAAAACACGGATAATTCAAAAAATCTGTGACCGAAGGCCGTGTCAATCCG
>JALWDV010000771.1 GCA_027036755.1 Anaerolineae bacterium | reverse complement strand
CACCCCGACCCTCCCCCGATACTCGCTGCGCTCGTGTTCGGGGGAGGGAGATGCTCATCTGCTACATAAATTCAGTACTTCACGACTTTCACTGACCCACCGATTTGAAATCAGGGCCAGGGGCCTGCGGCCGCCTGTCTGCCTGCGCAGACAGACGCCTTTCGCGCCGAAAATGTCCCTGAAGAGGGACATGCGGCGGAACGCCTTGAGACCTGAATTTATTCGGCGTGTACTTGCGGATGAAATCGTGATCTACTGAAATTGGCAAAGCGAAGGGCTCCTCCCCCTGCAAGGCGTCATCCGAAGCTGGGGAGGCCGGGAGGGGGCTTGTTGCCAGGCCAAATTCGAAATGGGTGTGTCCAATTTCGGTTGGAATCGTTTGCCACGTTCGCCCGGCGATGAAGTCGCCGGGCTACAAAACAGCGCCGGATAAATCCGGCTAGCCCCGAAGGGGCGCTGTTTCTAGCCGGGGGACTTTATCCCCCGGCGCTGGCGGCGGGCGCGAAGCGCCCCGCCAATGAATGGAATATTTTAACTTTCCAACTCATTTTGGACACACCCATTTGAAATTGCCGCCGTCACCGATAGCTCCATGACGTTTGACGACAGAGGTGTCCCATGTCCATCACAATCATCGGTCCCAACGATCCCGCCCTGGACGCGCTGGACGCGGCCCTGGCCCGATTGCCCCATCTCGACGCCCGCCTGCACATCATCCCCTGGCCCGACTATCGCAACACGCTCATGGCGGGCCTGACCGCGGAGATCAGTCCCTGGCAGGCCGCGTTCATTCCCGGCCACATCTGGCTGCCCGAACTGGCCGACAGGGGCTTTTTGGCTGCACTGGAGCCTCTGGTGGAGGCGACGCCCGCGGCCGTGCGGGCGCAGTACGACGCGGGGGACGTCATCGCGGCGGTGGCCGACGAATGCCGATACGGTGGCCAGGATTTTCTGCTGCCCCTCTTCACCGATGGGCACATCCTCTTCTATCTCGAAAAGTGCTTCGATTTCGGAGAGGACGAAGTCCCCGTCATCTCCACCCGCGATATGGCGCATCTGGCCCGAAAGGCCCATCATCCGCCCAAACATTATGGCCTGGCGCTCAAGGCCGATGTCAGCGAAATTTTCACCGACTGGCTGCCCTATTTGTGGGAAGCGGGCGGGCGCATTTTCGATGACGCCGGACAACCGGACATCGCCAACCCCGTCAATATCGATGCGTTGGCCTACTACTGCTCCCTGGGCAGCCACTGTCCTCCGCATGCAGCCTTCTACGGCAACGCTGAGATCGCCGACGTCATTCGGCGGGGCGAGGCCGCGCTGGTGGCCACCTGGGGCGGACAGGCCGCACCGCTCTTTCTGGAAAATGACTCGGATTCACCCTATCGAGCCGCTGTCTTTCCCACGCCCTGGAACGCGACCTGGGGCGTGGGAATTCCCGCCAATCAGCCCGTCGGCACGCAGCAACGCGCGCTGGCTGCACTGATGCAGGCCATGGGACCCGAGACGGATCGGGCCGTCATTCGCACCGCGGGCAGTCCCGTGCGGACGAGCAGCTACTCGCCCGAGGCGCTGACGCGGTATCCCTGGCTGGCCGCGCAGCGGGCCATGCTGGATCGGGCGAAACCCCTGCCCGCAGACCCGAGGCTGGGGCTATTCCTGGGCGATTTGTATGAGTATGTGCACCGGGCCTTTGTGGGAGAAATATCGCCCCGGGCCGCGTTGATGGCGGTGCAAAAACGGGCCTTGGCCGCGTTATCCGCAGGGAACGCCGCGGGCGAATGACGCGAATTCCGATTGGGTGCGTCCCATTTCGGTTGGAAGCGTTTGCCACGTCCGCCCGGCGATGAAGTCGCCGGGCTACAGAACAGCGCCGGATAAATCCGGCTAGCCCCGCAGGGGCGCTGTTTCTAGCCGGGGGACTTCATCCCCCGGCGCTGGCGGCGGGCGCGAAGCGCCCCGCCAATGAATGGATTATTTGACATGGTTCAGATCGTCCTTCCTTCAGCTTTACAATTTCATGAAGTCAACGCCCGGCAAAACACGTCACACGTAAAGCGTCAAACGTCAAAACGTGGCGAAACAGGCTCTTTTTGACGTTTGACGGATGACGTTTGACGGAGAAATTGTAAAGATGGTTTTGAATGAGAATGAACCATGCCTAATTTCCCAACTCATTTGGGACACACCCATTTCGATTTGACAGGGCCAAAGTGCATAACTGGGGCCAAGTCTCAGCCGTCCCGTCTTTCCTGCACCCAGGCGACGATCTCATCCAGCGGCGTCTCGGTTTGCTCGCCCGTCTCCATATCTCGCATGGTGGCGACGCCCTGGGCCAGTTCATCCTCGGCGATGATGGCCGCATAGCGCACGCCCGCCTTGTTTGCGCCCTTGAGCTGGGATTTGAGACTGCGCTCGCCGAACGCGGTCACCGCGGGAACGCCCGCTGATCGCAGCGCGTCCGTCAGCTTGAGAGCGGCCAGCCTGGCCTCGGGCCCGCGATGCAGGGCCATGACCACCGGTCGGGGCAGCGCGGGCGGCTGGATGCCCTGGGCTTTCAGGCTGAGCACGATGCGCTCGATGCCGATGCCCACCCCCACGCCGGGCGTGCGCGGGCCGCCCACCGATTCCACCAGGCCATCGTAGCGGCCGCCGCCGCAGAGCGCGTTCTGCGCGCCCAGCTCCTCGGCCCACACCTCGAACACCGTGCGCACGTAATAATCGAAGCCGCGCACCAGCCGGAAGTTCACCTGATAAGGCAAATCCAGCGCCTGTAGATAACCTTGCAGCGTATCGAAATGTTCGGCGCAATCATGGCAGAGATGCTCGACGCTCTTGGGCGCGTCGGCCAGCAAGGCCTGGGTGGTCGCCTCTTTCGTATCCAGCACCCGTAGCGGATTCACCTTCAGGCGGCGTTTGTCCACCTGGGGCAGCTCGTCGTAGTGAGCCTCGAAGTAGTCCACCAGCGTCTCGATGTAGGTCGGGCGGCAGACCGGGCAGCCGATGGAGTTGATCTGAAAACTGATATTCTGGAAACCCAGTTCTCGATACAGGTTGTAGGCCAGTTGCATGATTTCCAGATCAGCCGCAGGGTCTTCTTCGCCCAGCAACTCGGCGTTGAACTGGGTGTGCTGCCGAAAACGCCCGGCCTGGGGCTTTTCGTGGCGAAACAGCGGCCCGATGGCGAAGAGCTTCACCGGCTTGGGGCGGGTGTGCATGCCGTGCTGCACATAGGCGCGCATCACGCCCGCGGTGAATTCGGGCCGCAAGCTGATGCTGGCGCCATCCAGATCCTCGAAGCTGTACAGCTCTTTATCGAGGATGATGGCGGTGCCTTCCTGCAGGCCGCGCAGGAAGAGTCGGGTTTCCTCCAGCACGGGCGTGTCGATCTGCTGAAAGCCGTAGCGGTCGGCCAGGTCATAAGCCTTGCTCAACACGAATCGCCAATAGGGGAATTCTTCGGGAAGAACGTCTTTGAATCCTTTGAGGGTCTGGAATTTGGGCATGATGAATGATAAAGAGGAAGGATGAAGATAGATGAAGCGTTAATGTGAGATTATATCACCGACTGGCGTCTGCGCCCGAACTGGCCGCCAGAGCTTTGCCCCCTCCCCAGCCCTCCCCCGTCAGTCGCTTCCCTCCTTTGCAGGGGAGGGAGCCGCTGGTTTGCAGAGAATTTTTTCAGGCGAGGATGACATCCCCCGCTTGCAGGGAGACTGAGGGAGGCCTTATCTCGCAGACGCAAAAACTTCGACAAAAAGGAAGTTACTCTTGACGCCCACTATTATGGAAACGTTTCTTCCGTCCATTGCATTGGATCCACCGCAACCGCGTTGACACGAATTTCCCAGTGCAGATGTGCGCCGGTGGATAGTCCCGTGGTGCCCACCAACCCCAGTTGTTCGCCCATCTGCACCACATCGCCCGGCTTTACGTCGATCTGCGACATGTGCCAGAAGTTGGAATACACCCCCGCGCCATGATCGATGATGACTGCGCCCCCGCGCACGAACAGGGGCTCGGCCAGAACGATGACGCCCGGAGCCGGCGCGAGGATGGGCGCGCCCGAGGGCGCGCCCCAATCGCTGCCCGCATGGAAGGAAGAGACCGGGCCGCCGTTGTAGCTGCGTCGCGTGCCGTAGGGCGAGGTGCGGGGGAAGCCCTCGGCGATGGGGAAGCGGAAAGGCTTGGTCCACCGGGGCGGGCCGCTGACCTTGCGCCACAGGGCGTAAAGCCGCTCCCGTTCCGCTTTCAGCTTGTCCGGAGCCAGCAGGCCGCCCTTGCTGGGGGGCAAGACGATGTGTTGGGTTTCATACACGCCCCCCTCGATCTCGATATTCTTCTCGGTGGTCGCGGGCCCGATATGCACCATCAATTTCTTGAGTCCCGGCTTATCCAGCGCTCCCGTGGGAAGCAGCGCAAAGAATCGATAGCCCAACAGCGACGGGCCATCGCCGATGAACACCAGCTTTCGCCCCTGAAAAGCGCCTGTGGGCGTAAATGGCGTCAGAGACGTAATCCAGACCACGCCCGTCTTCCCCTGAACAATGGCGTCGGGCGCATCGAGCTGGATGAATGGCCGGGGCAGATGCGCATCCCGCGTCAGCAAGGGCATGGCCCGCCTCAGCAGCCCGCTCGCCGCGCCAAATCCGAACGCATCCAGATGCGCCCGCACCGCCTGCGAGACATCCATCAGCAGGCGCAGCCGCTCGCCGCCCGACACAGCGGACGCGGGCGCGGCCGCGTCGGGGATGACCAGGGTCTGGCCCACCTGGATGAGGTTGGGGTCGGTGATGTCGTTGGCCTGGGCCAGCAACGAAACAGGCACATCAAAGCGCTGGGCGATGAGCAGCAAGGTGTCGCCCGGCTGCACCGTGTATTTCACGGGGCCTCCCTGGGCGCGGGCGGGCGCGGCCCGGAGGGCCAGAACGAGCAGGAGGGAGAGAAGCAGAAGATGTCTCATCATCAGCCATCGACGAAAGAAGATGGTGGGATCGTACTTCAAACCCGCTCAGATGGCAAGGCGATCTGGCGGGCGATGAGGCGATGGCGCGGAATTCGGATTGCCGCCGCTTGCCATCCATGACCCTGCGTGCGAAAATAGACGTTACATGAGCCCAGCCATCCAGCCTTTTCGTAACTACTAGGGTGTAGCCACCACTTTTTGCCACGAAGACACGAAGGAAGGCGAAGGCACGAAGTGTTGGCTGTACTGAAAAAACCTTCAACACGGAGGCACAGAGCGCACGGAGGAAGAAAAAGGTGAGATTTGGAGAGAAATTTCTCTGTGAACTACCACTATTTTCTCCGTGTCCTCCGTGTCTCCGTGGTGAAATGACCTTTTTGCAGTGGAGCCAGTGTTTTTCTTTATTTTTCCTTCGTGTCTTCGAAAGACTTCGAGCCTTCGTGGCTTTTGGTGACTTAAAGTCAAGTACGTTAGCAGTTACGTCTTTTCGCCAACTTCGCGCAATGCGCACATCATGCCCGAGGCCCGATCATGACCATTCCCCGATTGCATTTCGCCCACCTGCCCACGCCCGTCGAGGCCCTGCCCGCGCTCTCCGCCCGCCTGGGCGGCCCCGCGCTGCTGGTCAAACGGGATGACCAGACGGGCCTGGCTTTTGGCGGCAACAAGACCCGCAAGCTGGAGTTTCTCACAGCCGACGCCCGGGCCCAGGGAACCGATCTGCTCATCACCGGCGGCGCGGCCCAGTCCAATCATTGCCGACAGACCGCGGCCGCGGCGGCCCGATTGGGGCTGGCCTGCACCCTGGTGCTGGCGGGCGAACCTCCCCGCAATCCCACCGCCAACCTGCTCCTCGATCAGCTTCTGGGCGCGAACATTGTCTGGACGACCAACGACGCCCGGGACGAGACCATGAAGCGGGTGGAGGAGGAAGCGCGACGCGCCGGACGCGCGCCCTATCTCATCCCCTACGGTGGCTCCAACGAGGTCGGGGCCCTGGGGTATGTCTTCGCCATGCAAGAGCTGATGCAGCAGGGCGCGCGCCCCGACTGGATCGTGGTGGCGTCGTCATCGGGCGGCACCCAGGCGGGCCTGACCGTGGGCGCCAGGCTCTTCGGTTACGAGGGCCGCATCCTCGGCGTCAGCATCGACAAGCCCGAAGTGAAGCTCAGCCGCGACATCGTGGCCGCGCTGGCCGCCCGCACCGCGCGCAAGCTGGGCGAGGACCTGACGTTCAACGCCAGCGACGTCTTGGTCAACGACGGTTATCTGGGCGGGGGCTATGGCGTCATGGGCCCGCCCGAGATCGAGGCCATTCGTCTCTTCGCCCGCACCGAGGGGCTGCTCCTGGACCCGGTGTACACGGGCCGGGCCGCCGCGGGCCTGCTGGACCTCATCCGCCAGGGGTTCTTCAAAAAGGATGAGACTGTGCTCTTCTGGCACACCGGGGGAACGCCCGCGCTGTTTGCAGACAAGTACGCGGGCGGGTTGTTCCGAAAATAGGATGATCGCTGGTTGCCCAAGGTTGGCAAAGCCAGCGTTGGGCGAGCCTGCAACGGGCGTGATGCGTAATGCGTGAGGTCGTCACGAATCACGAATCACGCATTACGGGCTTGGCCGCCCGCGCCGCCTTGGTCACGAGGTGATTTCACCATCATCTACGGGGCGCTCGCCCGTGAAGTCCCCTACGTCATTTCGAGGGAGCGCAGCGACCGAGAAATCCCCTTGCAGGGTAAACTGCTAAGGTAGTCTGTCTGTTTTCGCTGGCTTGGCTTCTGCTGCGGCAGGCCCCCCCTCGCTCCCCCCCCGCAAGCGGGGGGGAAGACCTCT